>CAYNRD010000047.1:0-3208 GCA_964399515.1 uncultured Mycobacteriaceae bacterium
GATCTCTGCCCGGTCGAAGCCGCCGCCCTGATCCAACGCCGCGCGCAGCAGGCCGGCCTGGGTGCCGCCATCGGCCCCGGGCCTAGGCACCTCCCCCAAGGGCCGGGCCTGGTCCCCGGCCCTCAGGCGCAGGCCGATCCCGCCCGGTGTCACCTGGGCTTCCAGGACCCGCACGCCGCGGCCCAGCGCCCGGCGCATGGGTGCGGGCAGGGCGCGGGCCAGATTGTCCCGCCACCAGCGCAGGGCTACGGCGCCCCGGTCGGACAGATCGGCCAACAAAGCGGTCATCGGCGGTCACCCACGGGCCATCACAGCGCCGCCACGGGCCGGACCGCCAGCCGCCGTTCGGTGCCGTCCGGGGACCGCACGGTCAGTTCGATGGCAAGCGGCAGCCGGGGGCGCTCGGTCCAGTCTTGCTGCCAGACCGCCTCGGCGTTGGCCAGCCCCCGCGCGGCCGGCTCCGCGCCCAGATAGCGCAGGGACACCGCGGTGACCGGGGCGATCAGCACCCGGGGGCGGTCCCGGCCCTGGGCGACGTCGATCGGCCCGCCGGGGCGGTCCAGGCGCCAGTCCAGCATCAGCGCCTCGCGCTCGGTGTCCAGGAACAGCTCGAACCGGTACAGCCCGCCCAGGCCCAGATGGGCGGGAAACGGGCTGGCAAAGCGCAGCCGGTCCGCCTCGCCCCGGAAGGCGGGGTCCAGGCGGCCATCGGCGGTGCGGGCGATCAGCACCCGGGTGGCGGCCAGGCGGCTGGACAGGAAGTCCAGCGCCGCGGTCTCCGCCGCCAGCTGGTCCATGGCCCCGGTGCCGGCATCCCAGGCGCGGGCGCCGAAACGCAGCCCGCCATACAGCCCGGCACCGATCAGCGCGAACACGACCAGGGCCAGCAGCATTTCAATCAGGGTGAAGCCGGCGGACCGGCCGGGGGGCTGGGTCATGGGCCGGTCGCCACCCGCAGGCTGTCCAGGCGCTGGCCGCGCCCGACCGCGTCGGTGACCTCCACGGCGACGGCCAGCAGCACCAGGGGCGGCCGGCCGTCGCCGAAGCGGAACCGCCCCCGCTCCTCGATGGTGACCTGCCAGGCGCCCCGGTCGTCCGCGCCGGTATGCACGCCCGCCGCCAGGGGGATTTCCGCGCCGACCACGGCCAGCCGGCTTTCGGCCATACGCAGCAGAGTGCCCCGCTCCTGGGCGCGGTCGATCAGCCCCAGCCCGTCGCCGAAGGCACCGAACAGCGCCGGCAGGGCCAGGGCCGCGATGGTGAAGGCGATCAGCACCTCCAAGAGCGTGAAGCCGGCAGTACCGGCGCGGTCAGGGTTCGGACAGCGCGACACGGCCGGTCATCCAATCGACGGTGATGTCAAAGCGCCGGCCATCCCGGCTCAGCCGGATTGAGCCGCCGCTGGCGGCACCATCGGGGAAAAAGCGGAACACCGCCTGGCCCGGCCGGCCGGTATCCTGGGCGGCGCTGGCCTCGATCCGAACCCGGTCGGGGATCCGGCCGCCGCCGGCGCCGGGGCGCAGCTCGTAGCGAGCTTCCTCCGCGATCAGGATCAAGGCCGCCGGCCGGCCGCTGACCAAAGCCTCCGACCGGGTCCGGCGCAAGTCGGTGGCCAGCTCCCGGGCGGCGGTGGACAGGTCCAGTCCGGCGACGCCGCCGCCCAGGCGCGGTGCCGCGATCGAGGCCAGCATACCCATTATCGCCAGCACCAGCAGCACCTCCAAAAGCGTGAAGCCCGCCTGGGTCCTCCTACCAGCTGGTGACATCGGCGGCCTCGCCCTCGCCGCCCGGCTGGCCGTCGGCGCCCAGGCTCAGCAGGTCGTAATCGCCATGCTGGCCCGGAAACCGATATTGATACGGCCGCCCCCAGGGGTCGGTCAGCTGTTCGGCCCGGTCCAGATAGGGGCCGTTCCACACCTCTTGGCCAGGCGGCCGCTCGACCAGGGCCGACAGGCCGACTCCCTGGGCCGGATAGCCGCCCACCTCCAGCCGGTATAGGTCGAGGATGCTGGCCAGACGATCGATCTGGATGCGGGCGGCATCCTGCTTGGCCCCGCCCAGATAGCGGAACAGCTGCGGTGCCGCGAAGCTGGCGACCAAGCCCAGGATCACCAAGACGATCAACAATTCAATCAGGGTGAAACCCCGTTGCCGGCGCCGCCGGCGCGCCTTGTTCGGATCAAGTCCACGGATCGTAACCACCGTCCACCCCATGGGATTTATAGGTCGTGATCTGCCGCTGGGCTCGCGCCCGTCCGGCTGGGCGTCTATATGGTTTGATTGTGACCGGCAAGGGACCAGGCGGCGGTGTGATGTTGGATCTTGGTTGGATGGAAATTTTCATGATCGGGGTGATCGCCCTGATCGTGGTCGGACCCAAGGACCTGCCCAGGGCCCTGAAGACCGTGGGCGTGTGGGTCAACAAGGCCCGGCGCCTGGGCCAGGACTTCCAGCGCCATGTGGATGACCTGGCGCGGGAGGCGGAGCTTGAGGACCTGCGCAAGAGCATCAAGGCCGCGCGCTCGATGAACGTGAACTCGGTGGTCAAGACGGCGATCGACCCCGATGGCGCCTTGAGCGCCGACCTGGCCCCGCCCAAGCAGGTCAAGCCCGATGCCGCGGCCGCCCCGCCGCCAGCGGCCGAAAGCGGGCCGCAAATCGCCGATCCGCCCGCGCCGGCGGCGACGGCGTCCGCCGATACGGCGCCCTCGGGGGAGGAGGGGCAGCCGGCTGCGGGAGAGGGCGCCCGGCCGGCCGCGGCCGATCCGGCACCGCCGGCGCCCCATGGCGCGGAGGCGCCCGACCCGCGCACCCAAGCCCCGGACCAGGAGCGGGAAACCCCGCCTGTCCGGACGGACACGGGCGAGGGCAACGGTGATTCGTTGAGCCGATTGTTCGACACAAGGGCGGAGCGGCGGCGGCGGGCGGCCATGACCGACCCGTACTATTTCCATGATGATGAGTGGCGGCCGTCGGGCATCAAGCCGAACCGCAAGACCGAGCCGGACTACACCCACCGCAACGCCAAGCGCAAGGAACGGGCCACCAAACGTCGGGAGCGGCGCTTGGCCCAGAGCCTGGATCAGGCGGCCAGTTTGCTGGACACGGGCCAGCGGCCGGGCGCGCCCGCCGGCGCCGATCAGCCCGCCGACCCCGCCCCCCGCCCCGCGGCCCAAGAGCCCCCACCGCGCGCAGAGCCACCCGGCAC
>CAYNRD010000047.1:3218-9989 GCA_964399515.1 uncultured Mycobacteriaceae bacterium
CCGCCGGCGGCAGGCGCCCGGCCCCGCGCCCGGCGCGGGGCCCCCCCCCCCCCCCCCCCCCCCCCCCCCGACCCAGCCCCCGGCCCCGCGACACAAGAGCCCACACCGGGCGATCAGCCACCGGACACGGTCCCGGTGGGGGAGGGGGATCCGCCCCCCCGCCCGACCAACCATCCGGGGACGTGACCCGTTTGCGGATTGCCCGTGGCGGCGGCCCTGCTCCCCGGGCTGGCCTTGCCCCTTGGCGTGGCCCTGACCGTCAGGCTTGGGGCTCGGCGAAGTTCCGCTTCAGGTGACGCCGGATCAGCTTCCGCCACAGATGCTCCATATACCGGGCGGGGTCCTTGCCGTCCGTGCCACGGAAGCCTTCTTGGGCGATCTTGACCACCGTCTTTCCGTCGCTGTCCCGCATCGCGATGGTCACTTCGGTCGGGACGTCGCGGCTGTTCAGCTCAAACCGGATGCGGTTGGGCCGGTCCAGTTCCAGGAACTTGCCTTTGAGTTCACTTTCCGCCGCGGACGGGTTGAACGGCCGGACGGCGAATTCTGCGCCAACGGTGGGATCCAGCGGCGTTTTCAGCGGGCTGATCCAGGCCGAGAAGTTCTCCGGCACCAGCAACGCGTCATAGATCGCTTCCCGGCTGGCGATTACGCCACCGGACACGTTAACGTCCTTGGGGCCGCCAATCGCGGGTGCGGGCTCGGTGTTCGGCAAGGTGTCCTGCGCATCGGCCATGGTGCATGCTCCTGTCGTCATCGGGCGGGGCCCCGGGGTGGCGGCCGCGCCGAGGTCGCGGTGATAGCGCCAAAACCCGGCGGCGCCAATGGGGCGCGGTTCTGAAATCCTGTAAAATGCTAAGTATTAACATTTCTTGCTGAATTTTAAGGACGATTTCTGTTTGTCCAATCAGCACGGATAACCGGCTGGGGCTTTTCGGCATTGTCACGGACAAGTGATTGCGAATTGGGCACTGTAAGAAACTTGTAACAGCACTGTCGTTTTAATCGGGCGGGGGCGGTGATATTCCCGCCTCCAGCAACGCGTCACGGGATTGGGGGGGCCAATCCCGCGACCTGCGTTTTGGTGTGGTGGGTCAATAACAGCACGGCCCGCCACCCATCGAACGCGTGCTGTTTTTTTTAGTTTGACCAAAAGCTTCGGAGACTTCTCAAATGCTGAACAAAGCTCGTCTGAGCCGCCGTGAACTGCTGAAGCGCAGCGGCATCACCGTTGGCGCCGGCGTCATGGCCACGCCGTTCTCGTCCTTCATCTTCAACCAGTCGCTGGCCAAGGCCGAGGGCATCTCCGCCCAGGGTGAAAACCCGTTTGGCCCGCTGGGCGTCGTGCGTGACGAAGCCACCGGCCTGCCGCTGCTGCAACTGCCGGCCGGTTTCCGCTACCAGTCCTTCAGCTGGACCGGCGACATCGGCGACGACGGCACCATCAACCCGGGTGAGCATGACGGCATGGCCGTGACTGGCGTCAACGCCGCCGGCGAGCTGATCATGATCCGGAACCACGAAGTGAACGCCAGCGAGGAAGTGGAAGAACTGGGTGACGTGATCCCGGGTCTGTTCGCGGCCGAAGGCTCCACCGCCGTTTACGACGTGATCGGCGCCGAGCGGGGCGGTGCTCCGGGCGGTTGCTCGGTGCTGACCTTCTCCGGCGGCCAGTTCACCTCCTGCATCGCCGGCATCGGCGGCACCATCGACAACTGCGCCGGCGGCCTGTCGCCGAACGGCTCCTGGCTGACCGGCGAGGAAGAGTTCGACGTGGCCGTGGCCGAAGACGTTCCGGAAACCACCTTCCTGGACCACGGCTTCGTCTTCGAGGTGACCCCGGACCCGACCCTGACCAACGGCAACCCGATCCTGCGCTTCGGCCGCATGGAGCACGAAGCCGTTGCCCAGTCGCCCTCCGGTCTGACCCTGATGACCGAAGACAATTTCCCGACCGGGAACAACGTCTACCTGTTCATCCCGGACACCCCGGGTGTTCCGGCCCTGGGCAGCATGGACACCTTCGAAGGCACCCTGCACTTCCTGCGTGTCGTCGATACCCCGAACGCCGACCTGGCCAACAACATCATGCTGGGTGACACCTTCGCGATCGAGTTCGTGCCGATCCCGAACGGCGGCACCGATATCCCGAGCGCTCCGGAAGGCTCAGACATCGGCCCGGAAGTCGATACCTTCGGCAACTCCGCGCTGGCCGGCATCATGCACTTCGATCCGATCACCGGCACCGAGCAGGACATCTCGATCGAAGGCATTCCGTCGGGTCACACCGCTTCCTTCGGCGGCCCGCAGGAAACCATTTCCAGCCCGATGTTCTTCGGTCTGACCAACGGTGGCGCCATCTTCCGCCGTCCGGAAGGGGTGTGGTTCTCCAACGGTGTGTTCTTCTTCGCCGACACCGATGCCGGCCTGTCGAACACCCCGAACGACGCCGGTCAGCCGGCCGGTACCGGCATCATCTGGGCGCTGACCCTGGATGGTGACAGCGGTGCGGCCGCCACCACCGGGACCTTGGAAGCCATCTTCGTCGGTGGTGACTCGTCCCTGCACGCCAACCCGGACAACATCACCATCCACCCGACCACCGGTGCCCTGTTCTTCTGCGAAGACAGCCCGATCCTGGACGTCCAGCGTCTGCAAGTGGTCCTGCCGGACGGTGATACCTTCGTCTTCGCGATGAACAACATCACGCTGACCGAGTCCGAAGTTGCGGCGACGGGCCGGAACCCGGCCAACCTGCTGAACGGTGCGTCGGAAGAAAACTTCATGGATAACGAGTGGGCCGGTGCCACCTTCTCCCCGGATGGCAACACCCTGTTCGTGAACATCCAGCAGCCCGGTATCACCTTTGCGATCACCGGGCCGTTCAACGCGCTGTTGGAGCCGACCTTTACCAGCTAAGGCTGATGATGGTCGTCTCACGACATCCGTGTTGTGAGCGTGTGTTCGGTAAGGGTTGGTCGGCATCCGCCGGCCAACCCTTGCTTTTTTCAGCCATGACCCGGCCCGGTGCCGCGTATCCGACCGCCCCGCCCGCTCATGGTCTTTTGATGTGCCCGTGCGGCGCCCCGGGGCTAGAACAGGGCTGACCGTGCCCGCCGCAACCCTACCGGTCGTGATGACCTCTCCCCGCCGTGTCCACACCACGCCACCCCGGCCGGAGGCCGACGATGGCGCGCCGAGCTTCGCGGCCCATGTCGCGCGGCATGGTCTGTTGACGGACGCCGCCCTGGAGCGGGCCGAACGCATGACCGTGGCATCGGGGGACCGATTGCCGGCGGTGATCACCAAGCTGGGCCTGATGACCGAGCGGGACATGGCCAAGGCTTTGGCCGATTTCTGCGGCCTGGCGGTGGTCGAGCCGTCCGACTATCCCGAAGCGCCGGTGCTGGCCGATCGGCTGAGCCCGCGCTTTCTCAGTGAAACCAAGGTGATTCCGATCGCCGATCGGGCGGATGGGGTCACGGTCGCCCTGGCCGATCCGACCGATCGCTTCGCGGTCGAGGCGCTGCGCCTGGCGGTGGGGCGTCCCTTGGACCTGGCGGTCGCCGTGCCCGCCGACCTAGACCAGGCGCTGGAGCGGCTGTATCGGTCCCCGGCCGGACCGGACGGCGCCGGCGCCGACGGCCCGGGCGACGACATCGCCGATATCGAACGGCTGAAGGACCTGGCCAGCGAAGCCCCGGTGATCCAGGCGGTGAACCGGCTGATCGCCCGGGCCGTGGAACTGAGCGCGTCGGACATTCACGTCGAGCCCGCGGAGGCCGGACTGGCGGTGCGCCTGCGCCTGGATGGCGTGCTGCGCGCGGAAGACCCGCTGCCCGCCGACCTGAAGCCGGCGATCGTCTCCCGCATCAAGATCATGGCCGGCCTGGACATCGCCGAGCGGCGGGTACCCCAGGACGGGCGGATCAAACTGACCACCCGGGGCAGCGTCATCGACCTGCGGGTGTCGGTGATCCCGACCGTCCATGGTGAGAGCATCGTGCTGCGGGTTCTGGACCAAGGCCGCGTGGCATTGGAGTTCGGCGCCCTGGGCATCGACGGGGACGCCGCGGCCCAGTTGACGGCGGCGCTGGACCGGCCGAACGGCATTTTCCTGGTCACGGGCCCGACCGGCAGCGGCAAGACCACCACGCTGTACGCGGCCCTGAAACGGATGATCACCGGCGACCGCAAGATCATCACCGTGGAGGATCCGGTTGAATATCAACTGGACGGCATCACCCAGATCCCGGTCCGGCCGGCGGTGGGGCTTGGCTTCCCGGAAAGCTTGCGCGCGATCCTCCGCCACGATCCCGATGTGATCCTGGTGGGAGAAATCCGGGACAAGACCACGGCGACCATCGCCGCCCAAGCGGCGCTGACCGGCCATTTGGTCCTTTCGACCCTGCACACCAACAGTGCCGCCGGCAGCGTCACCCGCCTGTTGGACATGGGGGTGGATGCCTATCTGGTCACCGCCACGGTCAACGGTGTCATGGCCCAGCGCCTGGTCCGCCGGCTGTGCCCGGACTGCAAACAGCCCTACACGCCCGACGCGGAGGCTCGGGAGCATCTGGGCCTGCCCGAGGGCGTGGTGCTGTATAGGGCCCAAGGCTGTCCGGCCTGCCTGGGCCGGGGCTATCGCGGCCGCACCACGATCATGGAAACCCTGGTGATGACCGAAGAACTGCGCCGGATGATCCTGCGCGGCGGCGACGCCCATGACCTGCAGGCGGCGGCGGTGGCATCGGGCATGGTCAGCCTGTATCGGGACGGGCTGGCCAAGGCCGTGGCCGGGATCACCTCGGTCGAGGAAGTGTTGCGGGTGGCCCGGGATGGCTGATGCGGCGGTGCGGTTTCGGTACCGAGCCGGCGATGGCACCGGTGCGGTCAAGCAGGGTGAGCTTGAGGCCGCCGATCGGGCCGGCGTCATCGACCGGTTGCGCCGGGACGGGCTGACCCCGATCAGCCTGAAACCCGCCCACGCCCCGCTGGTGGCCCCGTGGTCGGCGCCCGTGATCGGCGGTCTGGCCAAGCGTCTGCGCCGCCGCCCGGCGCCGGGGCCGGCCCGGGTGCTGTTCACCCGCCAGTTGGCGACCTTGCTGGGCGCCAGCCTGCCCGTGGATCGGGCCCTGGCGGCCATCGCCCGTCAGGGGGATCCGGGCAGCCTGTCGGATGCGGCCGAACGGCTCAGGGACCGGTTGCGGGCCGGCGCCAGCCTGGCCGACGCCATGGCCCAGGACGGGGCGCTGTTCCCGCCCCATTATGTGGGGTTGGTTCGGGCGGGGGAGGCGGGCGGCACCTTGGATACCGTCCTGGCGGAGCTGGCCGACAGTTTGGAGCGCGCCCAGGAGCTGGAGCGGGAGGTTGCCTCCTCCCTGCAGTATCCCGTGATCGTGCTGGTGGTGGCCGGCCTGTCGATCGTGGTGCTGCTGGTGGCGGTGGTGCCGGAGTTCGAGCCCCTGTTCCAGTCCGGCGGCGGGGATCTGCCGCTGTCCACCCGGGCGGTGCTGGCCCTGTCCGACGGGTTGCGCCACAGCTGGCACGCGCTGCTGGTCGCGGTGCTGGTGCTGCTGCTGGCCATCGACCGTGGACGGCGCAACGCCAGGGTCAAGATGGCCCTGGATCGCGCCGCGCTGTCCGTACCGCTGTTCGGCGGCTTCGTCGCCGGGGTGGAGACCGCCCGATTCGCCCGCAGCTTGGGCACCCTGCTGACCAATGGCGTGGATCTGGTGCCCAGCCTGGACCTGGCGCTGAACACCGTGGTCAACAGCCATGTCGCCGCCTGCCTGGACCGGGTGCGTCCGGCGCTGAAACGCGGCGAGGGGCTCACGCGGCCTTTGGTCGCGTCCGGCGTTGTCCCGGACCAGGCCTGCCAGCTGATCCAGATTGGCGAGGAGTCTGGCCGGCTGGGTGAGATGCTTCTGACAACCGCCCGTCTTTACGACCAAAACACCCGGCGGACGACCCAAAGGTTGGTGGCGCTGCTGGTTCCCGCCGTCACCATCGTGCTGGGCGCCGTCGTCGCGTTGGTGGTCGGCGCCATCCTGTCGGCCATCCTGACCGCCTACGACCTGCCGCTATGACTTCATTATACAGTGACGTTTTGTTATATAGTCGCTGCACACCAGACCGGTCCTGCCCCCCAGGGTCGCCCCCCGTTCGGGACGCACACCAAGCCGCGCCCGGGCACCCCCAAGTAGAAGGAAACCTGTCATGTCCATCACCACACCGACGGCCGACTTGTCCGTCTTCGTCAATGGTGTCGATGCCATCCTGTTCGACCCGCCGGGTCTCGGCGGCTTTGCCACCGAACTTGTGGTCCCCACCGTCGATGACCCGCTGCCCAGCATCGATCTGGGCCCCGCCGTGGTCAATCTGACCGGCAGCGCCGCCGCCGATGCCCTGGCCGGCAACAGCGCCGTCAACGTGCTGATCGGTGCCGGCGGCGATGACACCATCACCGGCTTCCTGGGCGCGGACATCGTCGATGGTGGTGCCGGCACCGACACCTTCGTCGGCACCGTGGATGGGGTCGTCGGGGCGTCCGGCAGCTTTTCCGCCGACCTGGCGGCTGGGGAAGCGATCACCGTCCTGGCGTCCGGCGCCACCGAAACCACCAGCCTGACCAGCATCGAGAACCTGACCGGCACCTTCGCCGATGACGCCCTGTCCGGCGATGCCGGCGCCAACGTGCTGATCGGCGCCGACGGCAATGACAGCCTGGCCGGCCTGGCCGGCGATGACACCCTGGATCCCGGCACCGGG
>CAYNRD010000048.1:0-9945 GCA_964399515.1 uncultured Mycobacteriaceae bacterium
GGCGTCCCGGGTGCGGCCACGGGCGGGGCCGGTGGCGGGGGCGCGGCGGCGGGCGCGGCCGGCGGCGGCGGGGCCGGAGCAGCAGCGGGTGATGGTGGCGGCGCGGATGCCGCGGCGGGCGGTGCCTGGGCGGTTTCCGTGGCTGGGGCCGGACGTTCGGAGGGCGGGCGGGCCACGGTGGGCGTCACCTCACCGGTGTAAACCGGGCTGTCGCTGAACACCTGGCCGATCGGGTCCAAGGGATTGGCGCAGGCGGCCAGCACCCCGGCGGCGATCGCCAAGGAAATCCCGGTTCTGATCCGTACTGGTCGCGCCATGTGCACCATCCCTGAACGCCCGCTGGCCGTGGCCGGGGCGTCTTCCCGCTTGTTCGCGCCTGCCCCCGGCTTGCCATCCCGAAGCCCCGCTCGTCCAGCCATATCCCAATCCCGTGGCGAGGATATGGTATCGCGGGCCGGCAAGTCGGTGGCAATCTTGCGGTGGTGCGGGGTATGACGCTGGGTATAGTCCACGCAAACACACAGAACCGGCATCACCAGAACCGGGAGGCCCCGCATGGCGTCCGCCAAGGATACGAAACCGACCCCCCCCACCCCGCAGGACGACGATCCCGGCGCGCGCATGCCCGATCCGGTCGCCTTCGCCCAGGCGATGACCGGCATCGCCGAGCGCAGCCAAACCCTGGTCCGGGAGTTTCTGGACCGCCAGAAGGACCAGGCGCCGCCCAAGACCCTGGACCCGCTGAATCTGGGCGGCGCGTTCTTCGAGATGACCACTAAGCTGATGGCCGACCCGGCCAAGCTGATGACGGCGCAGATGGAGCTTTGGCAGGATTACATGCGCCTGTGGCAACATTCCGCCGCCAAGTTCCTCGGCGTGGAGGACCAAAGCCCGCCCTTGGCCGAGCCCGAACCCGGCGACAAGCGCTTCAAGGACAAATCCTGGGATGAGAATGCGCTGTTCGACTACATCAAGCAGTCCTACCTGCTGACCGCGCAATGGATCCAGGGCACCGTGCAGTCGGTCGAGGGCATGGAGGACAAGTCCAAGAAGAAGGTGGATTTCTACACCCGCCAGTTCGTGGACGCGATGGCGCCCAGCAACTTCGTGATGACCAACCCCCAGGTGATCAAGGAGACGGTCGAATCGGGCGGTGACAACCTGCTGCGCGGCCTGGACAACCTGCTGACCGACCTGGAGCGGGGCAAGGGCCGGCTGGCGATCCGGATGACCGATACCGACGCCTTCACGGTCGGGGAGAACGTGGCAGTCAGCCCGGGCAAGGTGGTCTACCAGAACGACCTGATGCAGCTGATCCAATACGCACCGGCGACCGAGACCGTGCACAAGCTGCCGCTGGTGATCATTCCACCCTTGATCAACAAATACTACATCCTGGATCTGAAGCCGAAGAACAGCTTCGTCAAATGGGCGGTCGAGCAGGGCCTGACCGTGTTCATGATTTCCTGGGTCAACCCGACCCCGGACCTGGCCGAAAAGACCTTCGAGGATTACATGTTCGAGGGGCCGCTGGCGGCGTTGCGCGTCGCCCGGGAGATCACCGGCCAGGACCAGGCCAATGTGATCGGCTACTGTCTGGGTGGGACCTTGCTGGCCTCGACGCTGGCCTATCTGACCGCCAAGGGCGAGGCCGACCAGGTCAAGAGTGCGACCTATTTCACCGCCCTGGTCGACTTCACCGAGCCGGGCGAGCTGGGCGTGTTCATCGACGAGGAACAGCTGGCCGCCCTGGACGCCCGCATGCGGGAGGCGGGCGGCATCCTGAACCCCGGCGATATGGCGACCACCTTCAACATGCTGCGCGCCAACGACCTGATCTGGTCGTTCGTGGTCAACAACTACCTGATGGGCAAGGACCCGTTCCCGTTCGACCTGTTGTATTGGAACTCCGATTCGACCGCCATGCCGCGGGCCATGCACAGCTTTTATCTGCGCAACATGTACCAGGAGAACAAGCTGGTCGAGCCGGGCGGCATCACCCTGGATGGGGTGGCCATCGACCTTACCACCATCAAGACGCCGACCTTCATCCTGTCGACCCGGGAAGACCATATCGCGCCGTGGAAATCCACCTATGCCGCCACCCAGCTGTATGGCGGGCCGGTGAAGTTCTGCCTGTCGGCCTCGGGCCATATCGCGGGCGTGGTCAACCCGCCGGCGGCGCAGAAATACTGCCACTGGACCCACAGCCGGAAACCCAAGAGCCCGGAGGCCTGGCTGAACGCCGCCAAGCAGGTCGATGGCTCCTGGTGGCCGGAATGGTATGGTTGGGTCAGCCGCCACGCGGGCGCCAAGCAGACCCCGGCCCTGGTGCCCGGCGACGGCCCCCACAAGGCGTTGGAGGACGCGCCCGGCAGCTATGTCCGGGTCCGGCCCGGCGATGGCGACGGGGCTGGCGATGGCGATGCCCGGGACGCGTGACCGCCGGCGCCGGCCCAGGGTCGGGATCGGCGCGCTGGCCCTGGCGCTGGCCGCCGCCCTCATGGGGCCGGCGCCGGCCAAGGCGCAGACCGAGGGGCCGGTCGATGCCGACACGCTCGATCGGCTGCGCCCCGGCATCATCGGCCAGGACGATCGCCAGATCGTGCCCTCGACCGAGTGGCCCTATTCGGCCATCGGGCGGATCAATCTGCGCGGCTTCGCCACCCGGTCCCACTGCACGGGCACGCTCGTGGCCCCGGACCGGGTGCTGACCGCCGCCCATTGCGTGCTGCGCCCGCCGGAGTGGACCCCGGTAGCGCTGGACCGGATCGTGTTCCTGGCCGGCTATGACCGGGGATCGTTCAGCCATCTGTCGGAGGTCAGCCGGGTTTCGGTGCTGGACCGGCTGGCCAGCGCGCTGGCCGCCGGCGACCGCCGGATCGCCGATGTGGACATCGCGGTCCTGCATCTGGCGACACCGATCACCGACATCCTACCGATTCCGGTCGATGCCGTGGCCGTGGCCGAGGTGCTGGGCGTCTCCGGCCCGGCGCCGCGGCTGTTCCAGGCCGGCTACAGCATGGACCGGCCGCACATCCTGACCAGTGACCGCGCCTGCCTGCTGACCGGCCGGCGGGACCGGGACCGGGTCTGGCTGACCGACTGCGACGTGACCCGGGGCGATTCGGGCTCGCCGGTGCTGGTGGAACGGGACGGCCAGGTGCGCCTGGCCGCCGTCGCCAACGCGGTATCGACCGGCGACGGCCGCTTCACCCAGGCCTTGGCCGTGTCCGGCTTTTTCGACTGGCTGCGCTTGCTCAGGTGACCGGCTCGGCCCGGTAGATCGCCGCCAGGTCCATGTATCGGGTCGCCGAGGAGGTGATCAACCAGTGCTCCTCCTCGGTGATGTCCCGCATGACGCGGCCGGGCGTGCCCGCCCACAGCTCCCCGGTGCGGACCCGCTTGCCGGGCGTGATCACCGCCCCCGCCGCGACCATGGCGTAGGGCTCGATCTCGGCACCGTCCATCACGCAGGCCTTCATGCCGACGAAACTGTCATTGTGCAGCCGGCAGGCATGCAACACCGCCATATGGCCGACCGTGACCCCGTCGCCGACATGGGTGCCCAGGCCCTTGGAGGACACGTGGATGACCGTGCCGTCCTGGATGTTGCTGCGCTTGCCGATCCGGATTTCGGCGACATCACCGCGCAGCACGCAGCCATACCAGATGCTGGAGCCGGCCCCGACCTGCACATCGCCGACCAAGACCGCCGTTTCGGCCAGCCAGGCATCATTGGCGACGGTCGGGACCGTGCCACGGAACGGGCGAATCATGGCGCCGGTCATGGGAACAGCGCCAGTTGGGTCAACGCCGCGGTCTCGTCCAAGCCAAGCATGACGTTCATGTTCTGGATCGCCTCCCCCGATGAGCCCTTGACCAGATTGTCGATCGCCGCGATCACCAGCGCCCAGCCAGGCCGGCGGTCGGCGAACACGGCGATGTGGCAGTGGTTGGTGCCGCGCACGAAGCGGGTCTGCGGCACGATGCCGGGGTCCAGCACGGTCACGAACGGCTCCGGCGCATACCGGTCGGCCAGCGCCGCCCGCGCCCGCTCGGCATCGGCGCCGCCGTGCAGCCGGACATAGCAGGTCACGTATTCGCCCCGGTTCATCGGCACCAGATGGGGCGTGAAGCTAATGGTCACCGGCCGCCCCGCGGCCTTGGCCAGTTCCTGCTCGATTTCGGGCATGTGGCGGTGACCGCCGACGCCATAGGCATGCACGCCCTCGGCCACCTCCCCGAACAAGAGCGTGTCCTTGAGCCCGCGTCCGGCACCGGTGACACCGGATTTGGCGTCGATGATCAAACAGTCCGGATCGACCAGCCCGGCTTCGACCAGGGGCTGCAAGGCCAGCAAGGTGGCGGTTGGATAACAGCCCGGATTGGCCACCAGCCGGGCGGCCCGGATCCGGTCCCGGTTCAACTCGGTCAGGCCATAGGCGGCATCCGGCTGCAGATCGGGCGCGTAATGGGCATGGCCGTACCATTGGGCATAGGTGGCGGTGTCCCGCAGGCGGAAATCCGCCGACAGATCGACGATGCGCAAATGCCCGGGCAGTCTGGCGACGATCTCCTGGGTGGTGCCATGGGGCAGCGCGCAGAACACCAGATCCAGCCCAGCCCAATCCACGTCCTCGACCCGGGCCAGATCCGGCAGGCCCACCCCGCCCAAATGCCCGAACACCGCCCCCAGCGGCTTGCCGGCATGGCGGTCGGCGGTCAAGGCCGTAATCGCCACATGGGGATGGTGGGCCAACAACCGCACCAGATCGCCGCCGGTATAGCCGCTGGCGCCCAGGATGCCGACGCGGATCGGGGTGGGGGGGGAAGAAGACAACGCCCGGGGCTCCAAGAACGGCAACGGTTACGGCTGGCAAGCCACGCCGGCGGGGCATACCAGCACCGGCCCGAAAAAGCCAATGGCCGACCCGCCGCCCCGATGGGTGTCGGCGCCGACGCCGACATGGATCAGCCGGGCCGGGTCCGGGGCGTCGGGCCAGGTTTGCGCATACAGGCTCAACAGGTCGATCCGCGGGCTGGGCCAGCCGTCTTGGGCCGACCCCTCGGCCAGGATCACCCGCGGCACCGTCGCGTCGCCGGCCGTACCGGTGGCGACCACCCGCCGGTCACCGGTGGGCGGGCTGCCGGCGACCAGATCGATCGGGCGCCGCTCCCCGGTCACGTCGATCACGGTCAGCCGCAGCCACAGGGGCCGGTCGCCGTCGGCGACAAAGCCGTCCTGATCGGTTTCCAGCGCCCAGCGCCAGGCCAGGATCGGGTAGTCGGCCAGCAGCGCTTCCACATGGCGGACCAACAGGCT
Source organism: uncultured Mycobacteriaceae bacterium (assembly GCA_964399515.1). Classification (GTDB taxonomy): domain Bacteria; phylum Pseudomonadota; class Alphaproteobacteria; order DSM-16000; family Inquilinaceae; genus CAYNRD01. Next base: position 5,327 of record CAYNRD010000048.1, read on the forward strand.
GGCCCCGCCCCGGGTTTCCAGCCGCAAGGCGCGCACGTCGCCGCGCTGGCCCAAGGCCAGCTCCGCCGGCGCCACACCGCTTGGCCCGGTCAGGTGATATCCGGGCGGCAGGGGGTCGAACGCGCCGTCGAAGGCGATCACGGCGATCGGCTCCGCGCCCTCGGCCCGCAGCACCGCCTGGCGCTGGCCAAAATCCAGTGCGCCCTGGTTCGGGACCCAGGGGGTGATCACCTCGAAATAATACGCCGCCGCCATCAGCCCGACCGCGACCAGGAACCAGGGTGACGCCAACCGGCCCAGCGGCCGGGCGCCCGGCTGGTTCAGGGGCTGATACCGCCCGCGCTTAGCCCGCTCCTCGGCCAGGGTTTCCTGGATGACGTTGCGCCGGCGCGGGCGCCTGTCCATGGTCATGGGCGGTCCTCTTCCTTCCATCGCCCGTCCGCCCGAAGGTGCCCATGCCCCCAGACCCCAGCACGCGCTGCCCGATCCCCGGCGAACCGCGCACGGTGTTCCTGAACACCGTGGTCCGCCATCCGGCGATCCGGATCGGCGACTACACCTACTACGACGATCCGGACGGCGCGGAAAGCTTCCAGGAGAAGAACGTCCTTTACCTGTACGACGACACCAGCGACCGGTTGGAGATCGGGACGTTCTGCCAAATCGCCACCGGCGCCCGGTTCATCATGAACGGCGCCAACCATGCGATGGCGGGGTTTTCCACCTATCCCTTCGCCGCGTTCGGTGGCGATTGGGTCGGCCGGTTCGACGGCGAGTTGGACGGGCCGGAATGACCGAGATCCGCGCCGCACGGCCGGGCGATTGGGCCGCTCTCCAGGCTTTGTACGCGGCCGCCTTTCCCGATGAGGCGTTGGGACCGCTGGTCGAGGCCTTGCTGGCCGGGCCGGATGCGGCGTTCTCCCTGGTCGCGGCCGACCGGGACCGCACCCTCGGCCACGTCGCCTTCTCGCCCTGTGGGGTGGCGGAGGCGGCGGTGCCGATGTCCCTGCTCGGGCCCTTGGCGGTGCTCCCGGCGGTCCAGCGGCAGGGGATCGGCGGCCAGTTGGTCCTGACCGGCCTCACCCACCTTCGCGGCCTGGGGGTCGCCCGGGTGTTCGTGTACGGGGACCCCGATTACTACCGCCGCTTCGGCTTCACGCCCGAAAGCAACGTCGTGCCCCCGCATCCGCCGAAGCCAGAGCGGGCCCATGGCTGGCAATCGGTGGGCCTGACCCGCGCGGAGGCCGTCTCCGGCACGCTGCGGGTGCCCGCCGCTTGGAACACTCCCGATCTGTGGGCATGAAAAAGGCCGGCCCCAAAATAGAAACCGGCCCCAAAAAAACGCCTGCTGGCGGGCGTCAGCGCTTGGAGAACTGGAAGCTGCGGCGGGCCTTGGCTTTGCCGTACTTCTTGCGCTCGACCATCCGGCTGTCCCGGGTCAAGAAGCCGTGGCGCTTCAGCGACGGGCGCAGATCCGGCTCGTAGTTGACCAGCGCCCGGGACAGGCCCAGACGCACCGCCCCCGCCTGGCCGGACAGACCGCCGCCGGTGACCGTGGCGATGATGTCGAACTGGCCGTCCCGGCCCGAGACCTGCAGCGGCTGGCGGATCACCATGCGCAGCACCGGACGGGCGAAGTATTCCTGCTGGTCCTTGCCATTGACCGTGACCCGGCCGGTTCCGGGCTTGACCCAGACCCGGGCCACGGATTCCTTCCGCCGGCCGGTTGCGTAGGCGCGGCCGAACTGATCGATCTTCGGCTCCACTGTCAGGACGGCGTCCACGGACGTGTCGGGCTCGCCGGCGACGGAACCCAGTTCGGCCAGGCTTTGACGGGTGTCTTGGGTGATGGTGTTTGCCATGATCCTGTTGCCTTACCCTTACCGCGCGTTCTTGACGTTCATGGCGGCGATATCCAGCGCTTCGGGCTGCTGGGCCGCGTGGGGGTGTTCCGGCCCCGCATAGACCTTCAGCTTGCGCAGCACCTGCCGGCCCAGGGGACCGCGCGGCACCATGCGCTCAACCGCCTTGTGCACCACCCGCTCGGGATGGCGGCCGGTCAGGATCTGCTTGGCGGTCCGGCTCTTGATGCCGCCGGGATAGCCCGTGTGCCAGTAATAGGTCTTCTCACCCAGCTTGTTGCCGGTCAGCTTCACCTTGTCGGCGTTGACCACGATGATGTTGTCACCGCAGTCCACATGGGGGGTGAAGATCGCCTTGTGCTTGCCGCGCAGGCGATTGGCCACGATGCTGGCCAGCCGGCCCAACACCACGCCGTCCGCGTCGATCACCCACCATTTGCGCGTCACATCGGACGCCTTGGCCGAAAACGTCTTCATCTGGCCCGGTCCTTACCTTCGGTTCCGTCACTGCCGTGCCCAGGGGGTAGCCCCCGGGAAGCGCGGGTGTTTATAGAGGAGGGGTGGGCTTGTCAACACCATTTGCTAAAATCTGGGCCAAAAAATGCAATGATATCAATTGCTTGAAATTGCGGTAACAAGATACCTCAAAAATCTCCTTGCCGTGCCGGCGCCGACTGCCCTTTGGTGCCGATCCTCACCCCGCCAAGGACTCCCAAGCCGTGCCGGACGATGCTCACCGCACCTACACCGATGCCCATCTGCGGTCCGTCCTCGGGTCGGTGAAGACCATCGCCATGGTCGGCGCCAGCGCCAACCGCATCCGGCCGTCCTATTTCGTCATGAAGTATCTGCAGGCGAAGGGTTTCCGGGTCATCCCGGTCAATCCGGGCCAGGCGGGTGGCATGATCCTGGGCGAACGGGCCTATGCCAGCCTGGCGGACATCCCCGAGCCGGTGGACATGGTGGACATCTTCCGCAATTCGGACGCGGCCGGGCCGATCACCGACCAGGCCCTGGCCCTGGAGCCGCGGCCCAAGGTGATCTGGATGCAGCTGACCGTGCGCAACCCGGACGCGGCCCGGCGCGCGGAAGCCCAGGGCCTCACGGTGATCATGGACCGGTGCCCGAAGATCGAATATTCCCGTCTCCACGGCGAGCTGAGCTGGCAGGGCCTGAATTCGGGCATCATATCATCACGGAGGACGTCCCCATGACCGATCACCCCACCCCGAGATTCGAAACCCTGGCGGTCCATGCCGGCACCCGCCCGGACCCGGTCACCGGTGCGCGGCAGACACCGATCTATCAAAACACGTCCTACGTGTTCGAAAGCGCCGATGACGCCGCCAGCCTGTTCAACCTGGAAAAGCCGGGCTTCATCTATTCCCGGCTGACCAACCCGACCGTCTCGGCCCTGGAGGAGCGCCTGGCGGCGCTGGAGGGCGGGGTCGGCACCACCTGCACCTCCTCCGGCCATGCGGCCCAGATCCTGGCGCTGTTCCCGCTGATGACGCCGGGGGCGGAGATCGTCTCATCCAGGAAGCTGTATGGCGGCACCATCAACCAGATGGCCAACGCCTTCCCGCGCGGCTTTGGCTGGAAGACCGTGTTCGCCGATGGCGAGGGGGCGGACGCGTTCCGCGCCGCGGTCAGCGACAAGACCCGGGCCATCTTCATTGAAAGCCTGGCCAATCCGGGCGGGGTGATTTTCGACATCGCCGCCATCGCCGCCGTCGCGCGGGAGGCGGGCGTGCCGCTGATCGTCGACAACACCATGGCCACCCCCTATCTGTGCCAGCCCCTGGACCACGGCGCCGACATCGTGGTGCATTCGACCACCAAGTTCCTAAGCGGCAACGGCACCTCGGTCGGCGGTGCCGTGATCGACAGCGGCCGGTTCGATTGGGCGGCCCACGCCGACAAATACCCGGCCCTGGCGAAGCCCGAGCCCGGCTATCATGGCCTGGTCTTCGCCGAGACGTTCGGCAACCTGGCCTTCACCATCTATGGCCACGCGGTGGGCCTTCGGGATCTGGGCTCCAACCAGCAGCCCCAGAACGCCTTTCTGACCCTGCTGGGCATCGAAACCCTGCCGCTGCGCATGGCCCGCCACGCGGAGAACGCCCAGAAGGTGGCCGAGTTCCTGGCCGGGCACGAGGCGGTCGCCTGGGTCAACTACGCCGGCTTGCCCAGCTCCCCGCACCACGCCTTGGCGAAAAAATACCTGCCCCATGGGGCCGGGGCGGTGTTCACATTCGGGCTGAACGGCGGCTACGAGGACGGCGTCGCCTTCGTCGAGGGGGTCGAGATGCTGAGCCACCTGGCCAATATCGGCGATGCCCGCTCGCTGGTCATCCACCCGGCCTCGACCACCCACCGGCAGCTGTCCCCCGAAGGACTGGCGGCGGCCGGCGCCACGCCGGAGGTGGTGCGGCTGTCCATCGGCCTGGAACATGCCGATGACATCATCGCCGACATCGACCAGGCCCTGGGCAAGCTGCCGTCCCGCGCCGCCCGGGCGGCGGAGTGACGGCGCACGGCCCGTGGTCCCGGACAGCGGCCCCACCGCACCCAGCCTGCGCCAGTGGCGGTGGCTGCGCCGGGGCCTGGAACAGCCGGGCGGCAAACTGCCCCTGTTCGACCGCAGCGGCCAGGCGGTCAGTGAACGCCTGGTGCGGGCCTGCATCACGGCCGGTTGGGCGGAGCCTTGGTTCGCCAATCCGCTCAAGCCCGACTGGCTGGTCTGCCGGTTGACCG
>CAYNRD010000049.1:0-9907 GCA_964399515.1 uncultured Mycobacteriaceae bacterium
GGCTAAGAGGGGGGGGGGCGGGGGGGCGGGGGCGGCGGTGGCGGTCATGGCGGGGCGTTCAGGCAAGCAACGGTGACGGGTGGTCTCGGTCGGGTGGGGGTCCGGTCAGCGTGGCGCGGGCAGGTCCAGGATCAACTCCTTCAGCACGGCCACCTCTTCCCGGGGGGGCGCGGGCGGCGGCGCCAGGGTGGTCGCCACCGCCGGCGCCGTCACGGCCTCGACACCGGCAGGCTCGGGCGCGGCATCGGCGGTCGGCGTCTGGGGTTCGGGCCGGTCGGACAGACCGTCGGGGCCTTCGGGGTCCAGGTCGCTGTCGAAATCGGGGATCTCGAACTGCTCGGGCTCGCCGTCGGCGATCAGCGAGTTGCGCCGCTGATCATAGAGCGAGCGCAAACTGGCGTAGAAATCCACCGAGGTGGCCTTCAGATCCTCCAGCGGCTCGATGGCGGTGGCGCGCTGGTCGACAGCGGTGGCCCCGGCGCGGGCGACGCCCGGGCTGGTCACCCCACCGATATTGGTGGCGATCTGGAACGGATCGGCGGCGGTATCGGCGATCCGGCCGACCAGATCCCGAATGTTGGAGGGCCCGAAGATCGGCAGCACCAGATAGGGCCCGGATGGCGCGCCCCACACGGCCAGGGTTTGGCCGAAGTCTTCCGATTCCTGGGGAACGCCGCCTTCCCGGGCCGCGATGTCGACGAAGCCGCCGAATCCCACCAAGGTGTTGGCGAAAAAGCGTGCGGCGGACTGGCCAGCCCCCTCCAAATCCGCTTGCAGGACCTGGTTCAGGAACACGATCGGCTCATTCAGGTTGCGCAGAAAATCCGACACCCGGTCCCGGGCCGGTTTCGGGATGTTGTCGCGATAGGCTGTCGCCACCGGTTTCAGAACGGTGCGATCGACGGTGTCGTTGAACTCGAAGATGCCGCGGTTGACCTGCTCGAACGGGTCGGAGACGGCGCCGATATCGGCCGCCTCATCGGGGGACGCGCAGGCGACCAAGCCAAGGGCGGCGACCAGCGCCAAGGCTCGGGCCGACCGGCCACGGCGACGACGCACTGCCCCGTGGGACGACCCGGCGTTCAGATTGGCCCCGCTCAACTCTCGCGTCACGTCATGACTCCCACGCGCATGATCCGGCCGACCGGACGATCCAGCCGTCACGGCCAGGATATCGCCCCAAGTGTCGCCGGACTGTTAACCTCGGTCGACGGTTTTGGAACCGCGGGCGACATGCCGCCCCCCGCCCGGCCACGGGACATCTGCCCCGTGGACACAGTGAAAGCGTTACCCCTACCCCTGCACCGCATCGGTGTCGCATATCACAGGCCCGTGTCCATTGACCAGAGAGCCCGCCGGCAACAGCCTGTCACGCCAGCGGCTTGACCCTTTCGGTGTGACAATAATGAAACGACCCACCCCCGTGGCCACGGCCAGGTCCGCGGCCCCGCAGGCCCGGTGATGGATGCCCTGCTGGTTGGCCTGAAAGCGGCCGCGGAACCGACCCGTCTGCGCATTCTGGCGCTGTGTGCCCATGGGGAACTGTCGGTCAGCGACATCACCCAAATCCTGGGGCAAAGCCAGCCGCGGGTGTCCCGCCATCTGAAGCTTTTGGGTGACGCGGGCCGGCTGGGCCGGTGTCGGGAGGGGACCTTCGCCTATTACCGGCTGGCCAAGGACGGGGACGCCGCCGCCTTGGCCCAGGCCTTGGTCGATCTGATTCCCGGCGACGATCCGGTCTATGACCGGGATCTGGAACGGCTGGAAACCCTGCGCCAGGCCCGGGCGGAGCAGGCCAAGCGCTTTTTCGAGGAGAACGCGGCGCAATGGGACCGCCTGCGGGCCTTGCACATCGCCGATGCCGCCGTCGAGCAGGCGATCCTGGACCGGGCGCCCGACCGAATCGGCGTGCTGTTGGATTTGGGCTGCGGCACCGGACGCATGTTGGAACTGCTGGGCCCCCGCGCCCGGCGCGGCGTGGGCATCGACCGCTCCCGGGAAATGCTGTCGGTCGCACGCAGCAACCTGGACACGCCGGAGTTGCGCCATTGCGAGGTCCGGCTGGGCACGCTGGAGCAGTTGCCCTTGCCCGATGCCGGGTTCGATCTGGCGATCTTGCACCATGTGCTGCACTTCCTGGAACAGCCGCCCGACTCGATCCAGGAGGCGGCTCGGGTGCTGAAACCGGGCGGGCGGCTGATCATCGTGGATTTCGCCCCCCACCACCTGGAGGAGCTGGGCACCACCTACGCCCATCGCTGGATGGGCTTCGACGGCCATGACATCGCCCGGTGGCTGGCGGCGGCGGGCCTGCGCGAGGACGGCATCCTGGAGTTGCCGGGCGCCCCGCTGACCGTCGCGATCTGGACGGCCGGCAAGCCCTGAGCGGCCCGGCCGGCCCGATCCGATCGGGCATTTCGGAACGGGCGGTTTCGTCTTGCATCGAAGTGTCGCACCCGGGCACACTCACTCACGGCGGTGACGTGTCGGGGCGCGAGGGCAAGGGCTTGGCGCGCCATCTGGTGGTTGGAAACGGATCGCGACGGCGTGACGAGACAGGGTGCGTTGGACCATGGCGTCGGTGATTGATTCGGCCACCATGACATCGCGTCGGGCCATGTCCTTTCTGCAGGAGCACGGCCTGGCGCCAACCCCGCAGAACTACACCCTGTGGTTCACCTATTTCGCCGGCACCGACATGGATTTGGGCCGCGAAGTCACCCAGATCATGGGCCGCAACCAGCCGATCGGCGAGGATGTCTGCGCGGAGCTGTACCAGCGCTTCTTCCGCAGCGACGAGGAGGAGGAGATGGTCTCCGACGCCAGCGTCACCATCCAGCGGGAGGTGGCCTCGCTGTTGACGACCCTGACCGAGGTGGGCTCCGGGGCGGAGAGCTACGCCACCCGGCTGAAAAGCTTCCTGAAGGATGTGGGCCGGGCCAATGATGTGACGGCCATGGGCGGGGTGATCCGGGCCATGGTCGATGAAACCCGGGAGATGGCGGCGCGCAACGCCGAGCTGTCGGACCAGCTGGCCACATCGACGGAAAAAATGAGCCAACTGCAGAAGGATTTGGAGACCATCCGGCGGGAAGCCATGACCGATGGCCTGACCGGCATCAACAACCGCCGGGCGTTTGAGGCCGATCTGAGGGACCAATCGGCCGCCGCCAACACCAACCGGACGCCCTTGTCCCTGATCATGGCCGATATCGACCACTTCAAGGCCTTCAACGATACCTGGGGCCATCAGATGGGCGACCACGTGTTGAAGCTGGTCGCCCGGGTGCTGCAGGAGAGTGTGCGCGGCAGTGACCTGACCGCCCGCTACGGCGGGGAGGAGTTCGTGATCCTGCTGCCGGAAACCTCCCTGGCCAACGCCGTGCGGGTGGCCGAGAATCTACGGCGCCGGATTTCGTCCCGGACCCTTCGGCACAAGACCACCAACGAATCCCTCGGCACCATCACCTTGTCCCTGGGCGTGGCCCAGTATGACCGGGGCGAGCCGCCCGAGGATCTGGTCGAACGCGCCGACGGGGCGCTGTACACCGCCAAGCAGGCGGGCCGAAACCGGGTCTATTCGAATGTCAAGGAAGTGAAGTCGGCCGCACAGACGGCGTGACCCCGCCACCGGCGCCCGGAACGCTCATCCGCAAATGGCGACCAAGGACAAAATTCGTTTCATTATTGATCCCGCACCCCCTACGATCATTTGACTTAAATATTGATGATTTTTTGCCTGGTTAAGGATTTTTTAAGCGTCGGTGCGAATTCTCTGGCCTAACAATTACTTAGTCCGCCCCAGGAGAACATCATGCGTCTGTCGATTGGAGCGCCGCTGGCGGCGCTGGCTCTGTGTGCGATGACGGCCCCCGGCCTGGCCCAGGAGACCGAAGCCGACACGGGCGGCTTCGCCCTGTTGGAAGACGCGATCCTGGGCGGCGATTTCAGCGTCCGGTTCCGCTATCGCTACCATTTCCTGGACATCGAAGGGTTCGAGGATCAGGCCTTCGCCTCCACCCTGCAGACCCTGGCCAAGTTCGAGACCAAGCCGATCTTCGGGGTTTCGCTGGTCGGTGAGGGCCGGAACGTCACCCATGTCGGCGATGACCTATTCAACGACACCCTGAATGGGGAGGTGACCCGGCCGGTGATCGCCGACCCCGACGTCACCGAAATCGACCAGGCCCATATCAAGTTCCAGGACATCATCCCGGACACGGTGGTGACCGCGGGCCGGCGCAAGATCGCGCTGAACAATCAGCGGTTCATTTCCACCCTGCCGTTCCGTCAGAACTCCAACTCCTTCGACGGGGTGGTGATCGAGAACCGGTCCCTGCCCCGGACCTTCCTGCACTATTCCTACACGTTCAATTTCAACCGGGCGTTCACCGATGAAAGCCCGGTCGGCAATTTCGAGGAGGGCAGCATCCAGCTTTTCCATGGCGAGCACACGCTGAACGAGGCTCTGACCCTGGTCGGCTACGCCTATCTGCTGGATATCGAGGACGAGTCGTTCACCTTCGGGCCGACGGATCAGGGGGCCGGCTTCTTCGCGTCGAACACCTTTGGCGGCAATGCCAAGGGCGGGTTCGACCTGCCGGGCGACTTCAAGGCCCATTATGACTTCGAATACGCCCGCCAAACCGATGCCGAGGACAGCCCGGCGGAGTTCGGCCTGAACTATTACCGGGTGGTGCCGGGCGCCTCCTTCGGCCCGCTGCGCGTCAATCTGGGCCTGGAGGTGCTGGAGGGCAACGGCGAGGTCGCGGTGCAAACGCCGCTGGCGCTGTTGCACGCATTCAACGGCTTCGCCGATGTGTTCGTGGTGACACCGCCAGACGGCCTGCGGGACGCGTTTGTGGACGCGACCTTGTCCTTCACCCAAGACACCGGCGTGACGGTTGGCGGCTATGACCTGCTGAAGGGCCTGTCGGTCAAGCTGGCCTATCACGAGTTCGAGGCCGAGGACACCGGCGTGGATTTCGGCCGGGAGTTCGATGCCCTGATCCGCAAGCGGATCAACGACAATATCACCGTGCTGGCCGAGTTCGCCTATTTCGACACGGATTTCGATGGCCCGATCACGGCCGCCAGCCCGTCCTTCAACCGCGATTTCGTCCAGGCGCTGACCACGGTGGTGGTCGGCTTTTGATAAGCGCGCTGGTCCAATCGCTTTCATTAGCGAGTTTTTAACGGAACCCCTCCATTACAGGGAGCGAGGAAACAATCCGTAACAAATCTGCAAATCTACGGAGTTTTTGAACAATGAAATTGAAAACCTGGATCATTGTGTTTCTTGTCGCCGCCGGGCAGGTCTCCGTGCCGGGCGCGGCCAGGGCCGTCGATTTTGGCGTCACGCCCAGCAACGTCTTCGGCATGTGGTCGAACATCAATGGCGCGCTGTTGGTCTTCGCCGAGCAGACGGCGCCCGGCCGGGCCGCGGAGCTGGCCGCCATGACGCCCGCGCCGGCCCAAGGCAAGGTCCCGGGGGATGTGCTGGGCCGGGTGGTAGAATTTCGGGACCTGCTGGAACGCCTGCGCGGCCAGCACGGCTTGGGGCCGATCGACCGGCATCAGCCCAGCGCCCCGGTGACGCCGACCGACGTCTACCTGAATTCCAGCGCCGTCATGAAGGGGCTGGTGCAAACCCTAATCGTCAACACCAACCCGGAGGTGAAGATCAGCCGCCTGTACGACGACGCGGTGTTCGAGGGCAAGACCCCCAGTGACGTGTTCGGGATGGTCGATTTGGCCATCCGACGCCTCCGGGCAATGTGATCGCCGGCTCGGCCCGGCTCGCCCCACCGTTTCTCCCGCCCCCCAACGAAGGCCCATCGCCATGACCATTCGGCTTCTCGGACTGTCTTGCATCGCCGCCCTGGTCGTGGCGGCGGCCATCATCGTGTTCGGCGGCGTGCGCAACGCCACCAATGTCACCGCCGTCGGCGAAACCTGGTCGGAGTTCGAAACCGGCGTGCTGGCCAAGCGCGGCCACCTATCCGGCATGCGCGACGCCTTGGGCTATGGCGGCATCATCCACCACTTCAACGAATACCTGCTGACCCAGGACCGGCTCAGCATCCCCGAAATCCAGGACAGCATCATCTCCCTGAACGTGGCCCTGACCGGTTATCGGTCGGTGGGCCTGACCCCGGCGGAGGAACAAGCGGTCGGTGAGTTGACCGCGGTGTTGAAGGAATACGTCCTAGCGGTGGCGACCGCCGAGGACCTGATCGTGATGGGATCGCCGGCGGGCGAGGTGTTTACCGCCATTCAGGTCGATGACGAACCGGCCTTCGCCGCCTTGGAACTGCTGGATCGGGAGCTGGACGCGGCCGTGTCCCAGGCCCGGGCCACGGTCACCGGGACCGTTGACCGGGCCGTGACCTTCAGCGTGGCGATGACCGCCGTATCCACCGTGATCCTGCTGGTGGTGGTCGCGGCCATGGCCTGGCTGGTGCTGCGCCGGATCACCGCCCGGGTCCGCCGCCTGGGCGCGGTGATGACCAGCCTGGCCGACGGGGAGCGGGCGGTCGATGTGCCGGAGGTTTCGGCCCGGGATGAGATCGGCGACATGGCGCGCACGGTCCAGGTGTTCAAGGAAACCGCGGCCCAGGTCGATGCCCTGCACGCCCGCCAGGAGGCGGAAAGCCGCCAGAACCGTGAGCAGCTGGAGCGCGAGATGCGCCAGATCGCCGACACGTTGGAGCAGGAGATGACCAATTCCGTCTCCTCTATCCAGGAGCGCAGCGACACCATGCGCACCATCGCCCAAAACATGGCCTCCTCGGCCCAGCGGGTGAACACCGAAAGCGATACCGCCGCGGACCGGTCCCGGGAGGCCGAAACCTATGTGGCGGCGGTGGCGGCGGCGGCCGAGGAAATGTCCATGACCGTGGACGAAATCCGCCGGCAGGTGGACGTGGCCAACAGCCAGGCCAAGAACGCCGTGGCCCAGGTGGGCGAGGCGGAGAAGGTCTTGTCGGGGCTGGCCAGCGCGTCCGAGCAGATCGGCCGGGTGGTCGACCTGATCCGGGACATCGCCGAGCAGACCAACCTTTTGGCCCTGAACGCCACCATCGAAGCCGCCCGCGCCGGGGAGGCGGGCAAGGGCTTCGCGGTGGTCGCGGGGGAGGTGAAGACCCTGGCCACCCAAACCTCCAAGGCCACCGACGAAATCTCGGTCCAGGTCGAAACCTTGCGCCAGACCACGGGGGCCGTGGTCCAGGCGATGACCAATGTCGCCGGCGCCAACACGGAATTGAACGACGCCGCGTCGGCGATCGCGGCCGCGATCGAACAGCAGAGTGCGACCACCCAGGACATCGCCGGCAAGGCCCAGCAGATGTCCCAGATCACCCAAGCGGTGGCCGATACCGTGGGCAAGGTGTCCGAAAGCTCGGTCGAATCCCGGCGCATGTCCGAGCAGGTCGAGACCGTCTCCGGCGAAATCGCCGGTGACATGGCCCGCCTGCAGTCGACCATTGTCGAGGTGCTGCGGGAAAGCCAGGCCGGCGACCGGCGCGAGAAGCCGCGCAAGTCGCTGGATCGCACGATGGAGGTGACCCTGGCCGGCCAACGGCGCCCGGTGACGGTGTTCGACATCTCCCCCGAGGGGGCCAGCCTGGCGTTGCTGGACGGCGCCGGCCCGAACGCCGGTTTCGTGCTGCACACCCCGTCCGGCGGGGCGATCGACGGCACGGTCAGATGGGTGGATGAAGGGCTGGGCCGCATGGGGGTCAGCCTGAGCCCAAGCCCGGACCAACGCGGCCATCTGGAAACCCTGGCGGCCTGACCCAACCCCACGGCCCACCTCAGGGCGCCCGCGGCCCGCCACGGGCCCGGGCAGCCCGCCGGCCCGATGCCCATGATCGCGTGAAACCTCCCGTCCTCCTCCGGCTCCGCAAACAGGTTTTTTTGTTGCTTTTGGCGGTGCTGGTCGGTGCCTTGGCGGCGGCCGGGGAAATCGCCTTCCGTCTGGCGCTCGCGGGCACGCAGTGGCTCAGCTTCGGCCATGCCAGCGATTTTCTGGCCGGCTGGGCCCGGCACCTGCCCTGGTGGCACGTGCTGCTGGCGCCATGCCTGGGCGGCCTCGTGGTCGGCGTGTTCCTGCACTACACGTTGGGCGGTCGGCCCCAGGGGGTCGCCCATGTGATGGAGGCGGCGACCTTCGGCTTGAAGCGACTGTCGTTCCGGGCCGGCATCGCGGCGGCGGTCGCCAACGCCGCCAGCCTGGGCTGCGGCGCCTCCTCCGGCCGGGAGGGGCCGATCGTGCATCTCGGGGCGACCCTCGCGGCGGCGGTGGCGCGCCGCACCAGCCTGGGCGCCAGCGGCCTTAGGGTGCTGATGGGCTGCGGCGCCGCCGGGGCGGTGGCCGCTGGCTTCAACGCGCCGATCGCCGGCGTGTTCTTCGCGCTGGAGGTGGTGGTCGGCCACTACGCCTTGTCCGCGTTCACGCCGATCGTGGTCGCCTCGGTCACCGCCACGGGCATCAGCCGTTTCTACCACGGCGCCAACCCCGCCTTCATCCTGCCGGTGGACTTCGCCATCACCTCCCCGCTGGAGTATCCGGCCTTCCTGCTGCTGGGCGTGGTGTCGGCCGTGGTCGCCCAGGCCATGGTCCGGGGCATCATGGCCATGGAGGATCTGGCCGACCGGTCGCCCGTGCCCCGCGTGCTGCGTCCCGCTTTGGCCGGGCTGGCGGTCGGCCTGATCGCGACCCAATTCCCGGAGGTGCTGGGCGTCGGCTATGAAGCCACCGACCAGGCGATCCGCGGGGCCTATGACGTGCCGCTGCTGGTGGCACTTCTGGTCGCCAAGACCGCGGCGGTGGCGATCACCCTGGGCTGGGGCTTCGGCGGCGGCGTGTTTAGCCCGTCCCTGTTCCTGGGTGCGATGGCGGGCGGCGCCTTCGGCATCGTCGCCACGGCGGCCTTGCCCGAGCTGTCCAGCGGTGCCGGCGTCTACACCCTGGTCGGCATGGGGGCCGTGGCCGCCCCGGTCCTGGGGGCGCCGATCTCCACCATCCTGATCGTCTTTGAAATGACAGGCGATTACGACCTGACCACCGCGGTGATGATTGGGGTGGTGGTGGCGACCACCCTGCACCAGCAAACCTTGGGGCGCAGCTTCTTCGAATGGCAGTTGGAACGGCGCCAGGTGCATTTGCGCGCCGGCGACCCGCTGGCCACCCTGGCCCATTGGCGCGCCCAGGAGGTGGTGCGCACGGACATCGTCTGGCTGCGGGCCGATCAGACGGTCAGCGAAGCGACCGTGCGCATGCTGGAAGGGGGCCAGACTCTGGCGCTGGTGACCTGGCCGGACGGCCGGCTGCTTGGCATGGTCTCGGCCCTGGCGCTGGCCCGGGCCGACCTGGCCCCCGCCGATGACGGGGCGGAGGCGACCATCGCCGCCCTGGCCGACAACCAGGTGCCCACGGTGACCCTGGCGACACCCCTGGGGGAGGTGATCACGACCTTGGAACGGCCTGGCACGGCGGCGGTCGCGGTGATCGAGGACAGTGCCGGGCGCCAGCCGGTCGGCCTGATCACCCAGGCGGAGATCACCCGCGCCTATCGGGAGGCGCTGACCCGCGCCCGGGGCGAGGACACCGACTGAGCGCGCGCGGGACCGGTCCCCGCGCAACCCGGCCCCGCGACCGGGGCGGCTTGCGCGGCGGCGCCCGGTCACCGAAGCTGTGCGCCATACCGTCCCTCTGGCCGAAGGAGCACCCGCGCCCATGTCCCGGAAAGCCTGGATCGTAACCTTGGCCGCCATGGTGGCGGTGTGCGTGGCCATGGGCACGCGCCAAAGCTTCGGCATCTTCCTGGCGCCGATCTCCCTGGATCTGCAGACCGGGCGGGAGGTATTCAGCCTGGCGATCGCGATCCAGAACCTGGTGTTC
>CAYNRD010000050.1:0-9827 GCA_964399515.1 uncultured Mycobacteriaceae bacterium
GCCGCAGGCGCAGATCCTCCTCGCCGGCGTCGGTGTCGGGTGTATCGTGGCGGTGGTCCGATTGGGGCATGGGCGCTCGGGGGAGTTCTTTTTTTGGCACGATGGTCCGGCCGGGCGCGTTCCAGCCCTGGTACCGGGCGGCGATCCGGTGCGCGCCCGTCCTGAAATCCGAAGGGAACACCCGGTGTCAGCTTCCGCCATTCTTGCACGGCCGGTCCGCCCCCGGGTGGTGTTTCGCTTTCTGGGTCAGTTCGGGCTGGCGCTGGTGGGGCTGTTCGCCGTGCCGTTCGCGGTCGCCGCCGTGGCCGGCGACGGGGTGATGGCGCTCGCCGCCGGGGGCATAACGGCGGTGTGCGGCTTGGGTTCCCTGGCCCTGGCGCGCGTGCGGGCGCGGGACGACATCCGCTGGAATGAGGGGCTGGTGGTCATCTCCCTGGGTTTCGTGGCCGGCATTCTGGGCTTGGCCGCCATTCTGGCCAGCACCGGCATCGGGGCTTCGGACGCCGTGTTCGAGGCGACCTCGGCGTTTACCACCACGGGCCTGTCGACCCTGGGCGATGTCTCGGGCCGGGGCTTTGCGTTTCTGTTTCTCAGGGCCTGGGCGCAGTGGTGGGGCGGGCTGGCCATGGTGGTGCTGTTCCTGGCCATCGTCGGCAGCGGCCGGGTTGCCCGCAGCCTGGCCTCCCTCGACGAACAGCCGGACGCGGACCTGATGCGCGGCATCCGCACGGTCGCGCGCCGGTCGCTGATCATCTACGGCGCCGTGACCCTGATCGGCGGGGCGGTTCTGTGCGCCATGCTGGCCATCGGCGGCGGGCCGGTGCCCGATGGCGTGCTTCTGGCCCTGACCGCCATTTCCACCGGCGGCATGGCGCCGGAGCCGGACAGCCTGGCCGCCTACCCGTTGGGCGTGCAGTTGGGCGTGACCGCCCTGTCGGTGGCGGGGGCCCTGCCCATGGTGGTGCTGTTCGCGGTGCTGACCGGGCGCAGCCTGGCACCCCTGGCCCAGCCGCAGTTGCTGGTGTTCGCGGGCTCCATGGCCGGCTTGGCCCTGGTGACGGGCGTGCTGGTGTGGCTTGGGGGCGGGGGCACGGTGCTGTCCGGTGCGATGCTGGCCCTCTCCGCCCACACGACCGCCGGCTTTTCCACCCAGCCCGTGGCCACGGTGCCGACAGTGGCCCTGGCGGCCCTGGTCCTGGCCATGGTCATGGGCGGCACCATCGGCTCCACGGCGGGCGGGTTGAAGATGTCCCGGATCGGCCAGGTCGTGGGCGTGGTTCGGCTGGCGCTGCTGCGCCCGCATCTGCCGCCGCGCACGGTGGCCAGGCCGGAATTCGGCGGCCGACCGACCGACCGCCATGACCTGGAGGCGGCGCTGAGCCTGATGGTGCTGTTCCTGGCCGCCTGGGCGGTGCTGTGGGCGGTGCTGGTGGCATCGGGCGCGCCGTCCCAAGCCGCCTGGTTCGACGCCGCCTCGGCCCTGTCCACCGCCGGGCTGTCGGCGGGGGCGGTATCGCCGGACCTGCCCGACGGGGCCAAGCTGGCGCTGTCGGTCGGCATGCTGGCGGGCCGGCTGGACTTCGTGGCCCTGCTGGTGCTGATCTCACCCTGGTCCTGGGTCCGGATCCCCGCCAAGCCCGAACAGATGAAGCCACGGTCATGAGAATTGCCTTGATCGGCACCAGCCGCCTTGCCGTCGCCACCGCCCGCCAGTTGATCGCGCGCGGGCATGAGGTGATGCTGATCGCCACGGACCGCCAGCGCCTGGAACAGCTGGCCGACAGCCTGGACTGCGCTTTCGTGCTGGGCGACGGCAGCAAGCCTGCGGTGCTCAAGGACCTGGAGCCGGAAACGGTTGATGTGCTTCTGGGCCTGACCGAGGACGACCAGGACAACATCCTGTCAGCCCTGGTCGGCCGGTCGCTGGGCTTCAAGCGGGTGATCCCCAAGATCGAGGATGCCGAACTGCAGCCGATCTGCGCCGAGCTTGGCCTGGACGAGACGATCAGCCCCGAGGAAACCTTCGCCCGCCAGATCAGCGACGTGGCCGAAGGCGACGCCCACCCGGACATGTCGGCGGTCATGCGCCACGGCGCCCGTTTCGTCGAAGTGGCGGTGGGCGCCGGCCAGGCGGAAAATCGGTTGGAGGATTTGGATCTTCCAGACGCCACGCGCGTTGCATGCCTGTACCGTGATGACACATTCCTGTTGCCCGATGCCCAAACGCGGCTGCGAAAGGGCGACGCGCTGATCCTGGTCACCGACCAAGCCCATTATGAGCAAGTCTGCGCCTGCCGCGACGCCTGGGGGGCCGCCGGTTCGGAGGCCTGACCGCGCCGGGCCAGGCGAGGCTGAGGGAGGCTATGAAAACATCCGATCTGATCGTCCGCTGCCTGGAGCAGGAGGGAATCACCCATGTCTTCGGCGTGCCGGGCGAGGAAAACGCCGATTTCCTGATGTCCCTTGAAGCTTCCCCGATCCAATTCGTCCTGACCCGGCATGAGCAGGGGGCGGCCTTCATGGCGGAGGTCTATGGCCGGCTGACCGGCAACCCGGCGGTGTGCCTTGGCACATTGGGGCCGGGCGCCACCAACCTGTTGACCGGGGTCGCCGACGCCAACATGGACCGGGCGCCGATGCTGGTGATCACCGGTCAGGCCGAAATCGGCCGCCAGCACAAGGAAAGCCACCAGGTCATCGACGTGGTCGACATGTACCGGCCGGTGACCAAATGGGCCCATTCCCTGATCGAGCCGTCTTCGGCGCCCGAGGTGGTCCGAAAGGCCGTGCGTCTGGCCCGGGCCGAAAAGCCCGGCGCCGTGCTGATCGAGCTGCCCGAGGACATCGCCAAGCGCGAGACCGACGCACACCCCCTGCCGCCGCGCCGGTTCCGGCGCCCGGCCCCCGATGACAAGGCCCTGGACCGGGCCTACGGCCTGATCCGGGAGGCCAAGCGGCCGATCATCATCGCCGGCAACGGCACGATCCGAAAACGGGCCAGCACCCAGCTGCGTCGCTTTTGCGAGATGACCGGCATCGGCGTGATCAGCACCTTCATGGCCAAGGGCTGCGTCGATCGGGACGCGTCCTACTGCCTGTTCACCATCGGCCTGCAGCAGCGGGACTACACCGCCCTGGCGGTCGAGGATGCGGACCTGGTGATCGCGCTGGGCTACGACCTGGTGGAATATCCGCCATCCCTGTGGAACGCGGACGCGGACACCCCCGTGGTCCATATCGACTTCCTGCCGGCGGAAATCGACCGGCACTACCACCCCACGGCGGAATGCGTCGGCGATCTGGCCCATGCCCTGTGGGCGCTG
Organism: uncultured Mycobacteriaceae bacterium; assembly: GCA_964399515.1. Classification (GTDB taxonomy): domain Bacteria; phylum Pseudomonadota; class Alphaproteobacteria; order DSM-16000; family Inquilinaceae; genus CAYNRD01. The sequence continues at coordinate 3,324 of CAYNRD010000050.1, forward strand.
ACCGAGCGGATGATCCGGGACGGCGCCCCCGATTACGACCTGCGCGATCAGGCCCGGATCCGCACCCGCCTGCTGGAGGAGTTCGCCGCCCATGCCAATGACGCGACCCAGGCCCAAATCCGGCCGCAAAAGGTGCTGTGGGATGTGGGCCAGGCGCTGGCGCCCAAGGACATCGTGCTGTCGGGCGTGGGCGCGCACAAGATGTGGATCGGCCGCTATCACCACTGCCATGAGCCGAACACCTGCCTGATCCCGAACGGCTTTTGCTCCATGGGCATGCCGCTGCCCGGCGCCATCGCCGCCCATCTGGTCCACCCGGACCGTCGTGTGCTGGCGATCACCGGCGACGGCGACTTCCTGATGAACGTGCAGGAGATGGAGACCGCCCGGCGCCTGGACGTCGACATCACGGTCCTGGTGTGGGCGGACGGCGGCTACGGTTTGATCGCCTGGAAACAGGATGACGACTTCGGCCGGCACACGCCGCTTGCCTTCGGCAATCCGGACTGGCTGGGGCTGGCGGCCTGCTTTGGCTGGCATGGGGCCGTGGTGGACCGCGCCGCCGATTTGCGCCCGGCCCTGGACGCGGCCTTGGCCCATACGGGTCCGTCCCTGGTGGTGGTGCCGATCGACTACCGGGAGAACGCGCGCCTGGGCGCGCGCTTGGGCGCCATCGCCCGGCCGATCTGACCGGCGGGGCGGGTGGTTGTATTTTGCCCGCGCGCGACCGGGCCCGGCTGGGCTAAACAGTCTGCCATGAGCCCGGACACCCTCCCGCCGCCCGACCCCGATTACGACCCCCGTACCGAGGAGCCCGGCTTCGGCTTTCGGGAGGTGCTGCCGTTCACGATCGAGGAGTGGTCGGACGGCCGGGCCGTGGTGGTGCTGCCGCTGACCGACCAGCACCTGAACCGGTCCCGCATCGTCCATGGCGGCGTCTTGGCCAGCATGCTGGATTTCGCCATGGGGTTCTGTGGGCTGTACTGCCCCTATCGGGGCCGGTGGCGCAAATCGGTGACCATCAATCTATCGACCACCTATCTGGCCACGGCCACCGGCCCCAGCCTGCGCGCGGTCGGCACCCGCATCGGCGGCGGCCGCAAGATCTACATGACCCGCGGGGAGGTCTATGACGCCGCCGGCACCCTGTGCGCCATGGGCGAAGGCAGCTTCAAGCTCCGCGCCGGCAGCGAAACCCTCCATGGCGAGCCCCGGCCGGAGTGACCCGCCCGCTCACCCCGGCGTCAGCCGGTCGTCGTAGCCATAGGTGGACAGGCGCTCGAGGCCCGTCTCGGTGATCAAGACCTGCTCTTCCAGCTTGACGCCCTCGCCGCCGTCCCGATGGCCGATGAAGCTTTCCACGCACACGGTCATGCCGGCTTGGAAATGCCCACCCTCCCCGACCGCGTCCCAGTCAACCAGGTGGCGGATCAGCGGGTATTCGCCCGCCAGCCCGTTGCCGTGGACCGAAACCAGATAGCGGTGCGGCATGTAGTCGGGCGGGATTGCCCAGGCGCGTTCGGCGAAGTCCCGAAAGCCCAGGCCCGGCGCCAGCAGCGCGATGTTGTGCTCCAACTGCTCGAACGCATAGCCATACAGGCGCTTTTGCGCCGGGCTGGGCTTGCCGTCACCGGCCAGGAAGGTGCGGGAGAAATCGGTGTAATAGCCGTGGCAACCGATCGCGTCGGTGTCCAGGGCCACCAGCTCCCCGGCCGCGATCGGCTTGTCGCTGGTCTCCTGGAACCAGGGGTTGGTGTGGCTGCCGGAGGTGAACAGCCGGGTTTCGATGTATTCGCCGCCGCCGGCGATCAGCGCCTGGTGCATCTCCGACCAGACCTGGGCCTCGCTCCGGCCGGGGGCCAGCTGGCGCTCCATGGCCGCCACGGCGGCCTCGGTGCAGGCAACAGAGGCCCGGATCAGGGCCAGCTCGTTCGGGGTCTTGATCGCCCGCGCCCGGTCCAGGGCGGCGGTGACATCCAGCACCGTCAAGCCCGCCGCGGTCAGGGCCGGCACCATGTCCGGCGTCGGCCGGTCGAGCGCCAGGCGCGGGCACCCGGGCGCGTGCCGGTGCATCAGCGCCGCGATGTCACCGACAAAGCGCGCCAGATGGTCCCGGTATCCGACCGCACCGCCATAGAACGGCGCCAGGGCATGGGCGTCGCGCACCTCATCGACCGTGCCCAGCCCGGCGGACAGATGCGCGCAGCCGGCATATTCGAACAGCACCACTGGCCCCTCGGCCGGCACGAACACGTACCGGCCCGGATTGCGCATGGTGTTGATCTGCATGTTCCGCGCCCCGCAGGCATAGCGCAGATTGACCGAATCCAGCAGCAAGGCGGCACCGATCCGGTCCCGGGCCAACTCCGCGCGCAGCCGCGCCAGCCGATCCCGTTCGGCGGCCCGCGCCATCGCGCCCGGCGGCCCGGCGATGCCCGGGTCAAACCGCGCCATCAGTCGGCCAAGCCATCGGCGTGGCGATGGGCTTCGGCGTCCAGATGGGCCTGGGTGACCCGGCCGAACGCCCGGCGGGTTGCGTCGACACTGCCGATGAAGCCCGGATCCTCCGCATAGCCGAACAGCACGGAATGCCGTTCGCCCGTCACGCGGGTCACCCGATGCAGGGCGTAGCGGCCCCGGAACAGCTGCACATCACCCACTTCGAGATCCAAGGGGCGGATCCGGGCCCGGTCCCCGTCCAACACCGCCTGGACCCGGTCATACCCCTCGTCCCCCGGCGCGCGGATGCCGGGGCAGTATTCGAACACGCCGCCCGCCTGGGCGGGGCGGGTCATCAGGCTGACGATGAATTCATTGGCGTCGAAATGCCAGGGCAACTCGGTGCCGTCGGCCATGATGTTCAGGACCAGCCCCCGGATCGGGTCGGCGAAGACGTGGATTCGGGGCTTCTGGAAACAGTCGGCCAGGAACCGCTGGAAGCACGGCGCGGTGTAAAGCGCCTGGATCAGGGTGTCCCTGGGGATGCGGTCCTGGGCCACGAAGCGGTTGGTGGCGTGTTGCAGCCGGCGGCGCGGATGGTCTTCCGGAAAGCGCTCATCGACCCCGCCCACATAGGGGGAGAAGGCCATCGGCACCCCCTCACCCGCCGGTGCCAGCCGGGTGGTCTCCGCCTCCAGATCGGCGTGGCGATCGGGTCGGATGAAGCCGGCCAGGCGCGCGCACCCGTCCGCCGCCAGACCGGCCCGGGCACGGGCGACGGCGGCCCGGTAGCCCTCACTGCCCGGCCGGTCGATCGGATAGCGGGCCAGGTCCACCATGTCCCCCACGCCCGCATGACCGTGCCCATCCACCCGGTCCAACGCTGCCGCCATCATCGCCTCCCGTCCCAGCCCGTGGTGTGTCCAGGCATCACTATGGCCCGGCTGCTGGATGCTGAAAAATTGATTTCTTTTCGCTTAATCATTAGCATCACTTATATGTTTCTGCTCGAGCGTGGTCACTACCGGCTGTTGGTGGCGCTGGCCCGCCACCGGTCGGTGACCGCCGCCGCCCAGGCGGTGGCGATCACCCAATCGGCGGCCACCCAGCGCCTGAAGGAGGCTGAGCGGCGCCTGGGCTTCGCCGTGACCGAACGGCGTGGCCGGCGCCTGGCCCTGACCCCGGCGGCGGAGCGGCTGGCCGCCGCCGCCGTCGCCGCCGAAGCGACCCTTGACCTGGCCGAGCATGAGGCGCTGTGGATCGCCGGCGCGGCCGGTCCCAGCCTGCGGCTGCTGTTGGGTGTGTTCGACGCCAGCGGCTGGATCCCCCCGCTCGCCGCCCGGCTGGCGGCGGGGAACCCGCCGATCGCGCTGGAGGTCCGCAGGGGCGAGCCGGAGACGGCCCTGGCCCGGCTGGCGGCGGGGGAAGCCGATGTCATGGTGGCGCCGTTCCCGCGCGGCCATCCGCCGGTGCTGCCGCCAGGGCTGGAGCATCGGCCGCTGTTCGAGGATCCGCTGGTGGCGATCATGGCCCCGGACGATGCCCTGGCATCGGCGGCCAGTGTGACGGGTGCCGCAGTCAAGGGCCGGGATTACATCACCTATGGCTATGTCCCCGAACAGGGGTTTGAATTCGATACGGTGTTCCGGCCGGGTGCGGGCATGCCGGGCCGGATCCTCAGGATCGAATCCTCGACCGCGATCATCGACCACGTCGCGGCCGGCCGCGGGGTTTCGGTGCTGTCACGCTGGCTGGTCAAGGATGCGGTGGCGGCCGGCCGGATCGTCGCCCGACCGCTCGAGCCGACACCGGTGGTGCGCTGGGCCCTGGTCGCCCGGCGCCGGGACCGGCCGGACCCGGTCGGCGACGGCATCGGCCGCGTGCTAGACTGCCTGCGCGGGACCATGGGGGCCACCGCGGACGATGCAGACGGGTGACAGGATATGACCGAGGACAGCCGTTCGGAGACCGCCACCCGCCCCTTGCCGGCCCCCTTGGCCTGGGGGGCGGCGCGGGGTCCGGGCGTGCTGATGGCGTTCACGGTCACGGCCGCGGTGATGTTCGTGCACGACCATTACGGCGGGCCGGTCATGGTGCTGGCGCTGTTGCTGGGCATGGCGTTCAACCACCTGTCGGGGGAGGCGCGCTTCGCGCCCGGCATCGACTTCACCGCCAAGCGGCTGCTGCGGGTTGGCGTGGCGCTGCTGGGCGCCCGGGTGACTTTGGACCAGATCACCTCCTTGGGCGGCGGGCCGCTGTTGCTGGTGGCCTGTGCCGTGATCGCGACCGTGCTGTTCGGCCTGGCGCTGGCCCTTATGGTCAAGAAGACGTGGCGCTTCGGGGTGTTGTCCGGCGGGGCGGTGGCGATCTGCGGCGCCTCGGCGGCCTTGGCGATCTCTGCGGCCCTGCCCAAGCACAAGCACGACCGGGGCGAGCAGGAACGGGACACCCTGTTCGTGGTCATCGCGGTGACCACGCTGTCCACCGTGGCCATGGTGACCTATCCGGTGCTGTTCAGCGCCATGGGCTACAGCGATGTCCAGATCGGCGTGCTGTTGGGGGCGACCATCCATGACGTCGCCCAGGTGGTCGGGGCTGGCTACACCATCTCGGAGGAAACCGGCGACGTCGCCACCTTCGTCAAGCTGCTGCGGGTCACCATGCTGCCGCTGTTGGTGATTTATCTGGCGATCAGCCTGCGGCCCTTGGCCCGGGTGACGGGCAGCGGCGGCGGCATCGCGGACTCGATCCCCTGGTTCGCGGTCGCCTTCGGGGTGATTTTGGCCCTGAACTCAGCCGGGCTGATCGCCGAGCCCGTGCGCCAGGGCATGGAGGACGGCTCCCGCTGGCTGTTGGTGGCCGCCGTCGCGGCGCTCGGCATGAAGACCTCGCTGAAGACGATGTCCGAACTGGGCTGGCTGCCGGTCCTGATCGCGGTCGCCGAAACCCTGTTCCTGCTGGCCCTCGCCATCGGCTTCGCCAGCCTGCTGGGCTTCGGTCTGTAACCCCTTACCGCACCAAGCCGCGACGACGAAACGGTCAGAGGGTGAGGTCGGCGAAGCGGTCGGTGTGGTGGTCGGCGTCGCCGAACAGGTGGTCGGCCATCACCAGGCGCTTGGCGTAATGGGCGATGGCGTAGTCCCAGGTCATACCGATGCCGCCATGCAGTTGGATGGCACTTTCCGCCACGAAGCGGCCGGTGCGGCCGATCACCGCCTTCACGGCCGCCATGACCCGGTCCTGGTCCTGGCCACCCAGGCTGCCGGCGGCCAGGATCGCCATCGACCGCGCCTCCTCGGCGGCGATGCGCATATCGACCAGCCGGTGCTGCAGGGCCTGGAAGCTGGCCAAGGGCACGCCGAATTGCCGGCGGGTCTTCAGATACTCCGCCGTCATCGCCACCGCCCGGTCGATGGCGCCGACCGCATCGCCGGCCAGATGGGTGATCGCCCGGGCCTGGGCCGCGGCGATCGCGGGATAGGCGCCGCCGATCGGCCCCAGCGGGATCCCGCGGGCCCCCTCCACCACCACGTCACCGGCCCGAAACCCGTCAGCGGTCGGATAGCCGTGGACCGTCACCCCCTCCGCGCCCGGATCGACCAGGAACATTGTGATGCCATCCGTGTCCGCCGGGCGGCCGGATGACCGGGCCGAGACCAGGATGCCGGTGGCCGAGGGCGCGCCCAACACCACGGTCTTGCGGCCGGTCAGCCGCCATCCCTCCCCATCCCGCTCCGCCCGGGTGGTCACCCGCGAGAGTGTGTAGCGGCCATCGGCCTCGGTCTGGGCGAAGGCGCCAAAGGCATCGCCCGCCAGGATCCGCGCCAGCAGCGGCTGGTCGGGGGCCAGGTCGGCCAACAGGCCGGCGGCCAGCACCACGCTGGGGCCATAGGGCTCCATGACCAGGCCGGCGCCGAACGCCTCACCGATCAGCATCAACTCAACGCCGCCGCCGCCATAGCCGCCGACGGCTTCCGGCAGCGGCGCGCCGAACAGCCCCAACGCCCCATAGGCCGCCCAAGCCTGGCGGCTGAACCCGTCGGCGCTGTCCAACAGGGCCTGGCG
>CAYNRD010000051.1:0-9823 GCA_964399515.1 uncultured Mycobacteriaceae bacterium
GATGCCGGGGCCGCTTTCGTCGGCCCAAAGCGTGGCCCAGGGGTTCATGCCCGCGTTCTTGCCGGTCGTGATGCCGGTTCCGTGGCCCGGTATGGTGCCGCCCGTTTGGCCTGGGATGACACCGGATGGCGGGACGGAATCAATGCCCGCCATGCCCACCGACACCGCCCAAAATCCACAATCAAAGTAAGGTTAAAGCAACGGCCAGCGGTTTCACCGGTATCCAACCGGTTCATACTCAATCGCGGCCAGGGTATCTCCCCGATTTGTTAGTTGACTTTGTAATCAGTGCGCGGGCGTCTTCTGGGCTTCCTTCCCGATCGGGCAACCCGGAGCATCCCATGACCATTCGTCAAACCAGCTTGTTGATCGCGCTTGCCCTGGCCGTGCTGTTCCTGGGCGTGACGGTGCTGAAGATCAGCCAATTGTTCGGCGAGCGTTCGGCACTGCAGCAGGTGGCGTTCACGGCGGACGCGGCCAGCACCCTGAACGAGGCGATCATCGAGCTGTCGTTGGAACGGTCGGTCATGCAGGTGACCTTGAACCTACCGGACCCGATCGCACCGCAGTTCCGCGCCTTGATCGATGCCCAACGGGGCCTGTTCGCCGAGCGGTTCGGGCCGATCCGGGACGCGGTCGCCGGGAACGACAATGTCCGCCGTGGCGAGACCTTCCTGGCGGAGATGCAGCGCCTGGGCGGTCGCATCCAGGACATCCGGCGGGAAGCCGACCGGCTGTTGGCGATGCCGGGTGCCGATCGTGACCCGCTGCGGGTCCAGGCCCTTCCGGACCAGATGAAGGCGGTGATCGAGGAGTTCGCGCGCCTGCCGTCCTTGATCCGGGCCGAAGGGGTTCGGGTGCCAAGCGTGGTCCAAACCCTGGAGAACATCCAGCGCCGGGCGTGGGAGGTTCGGGAGTTCGGCGGCCAGGAGCGGACGTTCTTCGCGATCGCGACCGCGACCGGGCAGCCGATCCCGGCCCCGGTGGTGGCGGAGATGGCGGCCCTGCACAAGCGCGCCTTCTTCGCGCTTGAGACGCTGGGCATCTATCGCGACTATCAAGGCCTGCCGGCTGACATCGCGGCCCAGATCGACGATGCCCGGGCCTTCTACCTGGGCCAGTACGGTGATGTTCGGGAGGCGGTCTTGCGCGCGTCCGCCGCCGGCGATGATTATCCGATCGCGTTCGCGGCATTCTTTGAGCTGTCGAGCGGCGCGTTGGGGCGGGCGGTGAACCTGTCCGGCGACGCGGGCTCAGCCATCCGGGCGGAGCTGGAGCGCATCACCACCGCCGCCAGTTATGAGCTGGCCGCCTATTGGGGCCTGCTGGCGCTGGCCATGGCCCTGTGCGGTGTTCAGATCCTCTACACCCGCAACGGCGTCGCCAAGCGCATCGACGGCATCATCGGGCTGATGGACCGACTGACCGACGGCGACACCACCATCGATCCCAGCCCGTTCCGGTCCCGGGACGAGGTCGGCCGCATGGCCCGCGCGGTGGAGGTGTTCCGCGACCGCGGCATCGAGGCCGAGGAACTGCGCGCCGAACAGAAGCGCTTGGGCGAGGAATCGGTCGCCAATCGTGTGAAGGCGCTGCGCGCCATGGCGGAATCCGTGGAGACGGAGACCCGTGCCGCGGTCGACATGGTCGAGAAGGAGACCAACCGTTTGGCCCAGGTCGCCGACCGGTTGGCCGAGGATGCCCGGCAGGTCAGCCAGGCGTCCGGTGCCGCGTCCGACGCCTCCAACCAGGCGCTGCGCAACCAGCGCACCGTCGCCGGCGCGACCGAGCAGCTGTCGGTTTCGATTGGCGAAATCCGGCGCCAGTTCGATACCTTGGCCGAGATCACCAAACAGGCGGTGACCGCCGGCACGGAAACCCAGGCCCAAATTGCCGCCCTGGAGGAGGAGATTGGCAAGATTGGCTCCGTGGTCGGCGTGATCGGCGACATCGCCGAGCAGACCAACCTGCTGGCCTTGAACGCGACCATCGAAGCCGCCCGGGCCGGCGATGCCGGCAAGGGTTTCGCCGTGGTCGCGGGCGAGGTCAAGACGCTGTCCGCCCAGACCACCAATGCCACCGGCGAGATCCGGGCGCTGATCGAGGGCATTGGTGCGGCGACCCGCTCCTCTGTTGCGTCGGTGCGGGTGATGATCGAAGGCGTCCAGCGAATCGACGACATGGGCAAGACGGTCGCCAAGGGGGCGATCGCGCAGGAGACGGCCACCAAGGACATCGCCGGCAACATCCTGCAATCGACCCAGGCGTCCGAGGAAGTGACCAATCAGATTGGCTCGGTCGCCCGCGACGCGGAGAACACCGGCACCAACGCCGCCCAGGTCGCGGAGATTTCCGGCAATCTGGCGCTTGCGGTCGATGATCTGCGTGAGCGGCTGGTGCGCAATGTCCGCACCGCCAGTCCGGAGGTGGACCGCCGCACCGAGGAACGCCACCAACTGGTCCGGGCGATCACGGTCACGGTCGGCGGCGAGGAATGGCGCGGGTGCACGGTCGATGTGTCTCAGGGCGGCGCCAAGATCGCCCTTGAGCAGCGGCTGGAGCCGGGTAGCACGGGCACCGTCACGATCGAAGGCGTTCCACGACCGATCAAGATGTTGGTCGAGGCGTCCAGCAAAGGCTTCGCCAACATCAACTTCAACCCCGAGCCCGACCGGGAAGCCCTGGTGGATGCGGTGCTGAAGTCCTGCCGTGGCGCGCCGCAGCCGGGCAGCCTAGCGGCGTGACCGCCGCCGGGCGAATGGTGGGCGCGACAGGGATTGAACCTGTGACCCCTGCCGTGTGAAGGCAGTGCTCTCCCGCTGAGCTACGCGCCCGACCGCGGGGGGCATGGCGGTGGCGCCAGCACCCAGGAACGGAGGCGGGTGTTTACGCGGACCGTGCCCGCCCTGTCAAGCGCCCGGAACCGCCCCCGGGCGGCTTCGCCCGGAAACGCCCCCGAGGTCGTTTGGGGCTTGGGGTCATTCGGCGGCCAGCCGCCGTCCCGCCGGGGCAGCACCGCCCCGGCGGGCCGCGGCCAGGCGCGCACCGCCCTGGCGCGCCTCGGTCAGGCGCGCTTCGGCGATCCGGTCGGCGGCGCGGTTGGCGGCGATGCCGCGGGTTCGCGCGTCGTCCAACACCGACAGGACGGTGTCGTGAATGCCGTCGATCCGCGCCGACAGCCCATCCCGGCCCTCGCCCAGGTACTCCGCCGCCACCACCATCAGCCCGCCGGCGTTCAGAACGTAATCGGGCACATAGGTGATGCCGCGGGCGGCCAGCGCGTCGCCATGGCGGTCCTCGGCCAACTGGTTATTGGCCGCCCCCGCGACCACACGGGCGCGGATCTCGGGGATGGTCCGGTCATCCAGCCCCGCACCCAGCGCGCAGGGCGCGAACACATCCAACGCCTGGGCGTGCAGGGCATGGGCAGGCGCGGCCTCGGCACCCGTCTGGGCGACCGCGGCGCGCACCGCGTCGTCCCGAATGTCGGCGACGGTCAAGCGCGCGCCGGCCTGGTGCAGCAAACGCGCCAGTTCCAGGCCCACATGGCCCAACCCTTGGACCCCGATCCGCAGGCCGGCCAGACTGTCCCGGCCCAAGGCATGGCGCACCCCAGCCTTGAGGCCCATGAACACACCCCGCGCCGTGTGCGGGGACGGGTCGCCCAGACCGCCGCGGTCCTGGGCCAGGCCGGAGACATGGACGGTCTCCTCGGCCATATGGCCGACGGACTCGGTCGAGGTGCCGACATCCTCGGCGGCGATGTACCGGCCGCCCAGGCGACCGACCGCCCGCCCCATGGCCCGGAACAGCTCCGGCGTGCCGTCGCGGGTGGCATCGCCCAGGATCACCGACTTGCCGCCGCCCAGCGGCAGATCGGAAATCGCGGCCTTATAGGTCATGCCGCGCGCCAATCGCAGCACATCGGTCACCGCGTCGGCCTCGCGGCCATAGGCCCACATGCGGCAGCCGCCCAGGGCCGGACCGCGGCTGGTATCATGGATGGCGATGATCGCTTTCAAGCCGGTTTCCCGGTCGGTGCAAAACACCACCTGCTCATGGTCGGAAAAATCGGTGTTCTCAAAGACTGGCATAACCGCACTCCCCACTGTGCACTTGCAAAAACAGATCACTGGCAGGCAAATGCTTGCCCACCATTGATCATGTGGTCAGGAGTAACCCATCCACAACAGGAATTCTGGGGTCTGAAAAAAATAGACTGATTCGAGCGTTGGTGATTATTTTTTGTTCATTTGGCGTCCTGGCGCGCCGAAATTTTCTAATTTTATTTCAATGCGCGTCCAGATCCGATGCCTGTGAACGCTGCCACACCGCCGACACACGCCTTGGTGTTAAGATTTGAAAATATGCCGCTTTCCTTGTCGCCACGTGGCCGAGGCTCATGGACAACCTTCTGGAAATTCTTGAGTTTTTCCAAAATCAACCGCCGGGCAACGTAACCAAGCTTCTGGACCGCAGCTTGCGGAAGCTGCGTGAATTGCACCGGGCGGAGGCGGGAACGATCTTTCTGGTGCGCCGGCCCGACGGGCGGCCGCCTGTGCTGGAGCCGATCTCGGTCCAGAATGACCGGGTGCGGATCCGGGTGCGGGCCTTGGAAATCCCGGTCGAGGACACCACCATCGCCGGCTGGGTGGCCGGCCACGGGCGCAAGGTCAAGGTGGACGATGTCTACGACCTGCCGCCGGACGTGCCGTACAGCTTCAACAAGGATTTCGATCGGAAGACCGGCTACCGGACCCGGTCGATGCTGACCTTCCCGTTGGAAAACTTCCAAAACCGGGTGGTGGCGGTGGTGCAGATGATCAATCGCATCGAGCCGGGATCCGACACGCCGGTGCCGTTCACCGAAGCGAACCGCCAGTTGATCTCGACCTTGAACCACTTCGTCGGCTCGGCGATCGAGCGGGCGCTGATGATCGAGGAGGTGCAGCAAATCAACGCCGATCTGCGCCTGCGCAATGAGCAATTGGCCCGCCAGGGCCGGCGGATCGAAGCGTTGCGGGCCGAAACCCAGGACGCGTTCATGGTTTCGGTGCAGCTGTTGTCCCGCGCCTCCGGCATCCATGACGAAGAAACCTACAACCACATCCTGCGCGTCGCCGAATACGCCCAATTCATCGCGCGCGAGTTGGGTGCGGGCGAGGAGTATGTGGAGGAACTTGGTTATTCCGCCCAGTTGCATGATGTCGGCAAGCTGATCATCGACCCCGCCGTGCTGCGCAAGCGCGGCCCCCTGACCGAAGCGGAATGGGCGGAGATGCGCCAGCACACCGTCTACGGCTACCAGATCCTGCAAGAGAGCCCGAAGCTGGTCATCGCCGCCGACATCGCGCTGTCCCACCATGAGAAATGGGACGGCACCGGCTACCCCAACCGCCTGGCCGGTGCGGCCATCCCGCCGCCCGCCCGCATGGTGACCATCGCCGATGTCTATGACGCCCTGCGCTCGCCCCGGCCCTACAAGCCCGCCTTCAGCCATGAAAAAGCGGTCCAGATCATCCTGCACGGGGACAGCCGGCTGGATCCGGCCGGGCATTTCGATCCGGAGATGCTGGCCCTGTTCCGCCGGCGCCACGACGCCTTCCGGGACATCTATGACCGTCTGGCAGACACCATGGCCGAGGATGGCGTGATGCGCAGCGCCGCCTTCGGGCGCTGACCCCGCATCACCGCCCCGGATCGGCGATGGGGATCAGCACTTCGTTCCGGCGCAAGAATCCGGGCGTGAACGGGTCATTGTAATAGGCATAAATCGGTGGTGCCGCCGCCGTGTGGCCCAGGTCGGCCAGCCAGGCGCGCAAGCGGCGCTCTTGGTCGGCGATGCGGTCATCGGTGGCAACACCGCCAAAGCGGATCGCCGCCACCTGGCGGGCCGGGATGGTGTCCAGGGTGACCTCGGCGCCGGCCGGTCTCGGCAGGTCCTCCAGCCGGTAGCGGCTGGGCATGATGAATTCGACCGCCCATTGCCGCTGCCAGGTCACGTCGGCGTCGGTGCTGTCCGCGCGGGCGGTCTGGGTGACCGGTGCCGTCATGGCGATCTTCTCGCCCTCGCGCTCGCGGGCGAAGATATAGCGCGCCAGCGGGCCGAACCCGGCATTCACCGCCGGCCGGCGCCCGCCCGTGGTGGTCACCCGGGCCACGGTCAGCGGGGGATAGGCGCGCAGGGTGACGGCGCCGTCCCGGGCCAGCACCTGGTAGTCGGGCGTCTCGATGGTCTGGCCATAGGCCCACCAGGCCCCAACCCCCATCACCGGCAGGGCGATCGCCGCCCCGATGATCCATGCCACCATGCGCATTCGGCCTCCTGTCATGATCCTGCTTGGAACATAGGGTGCCGGCCCCGGTCAGGACACCGGGTCGGTGGTGGGCGGGCCGTCCACCGCCGGCGTGCGCAGGTCGCGCCGGCGGATCTTGCCGGTGGCTGTCTTGGGCAGATCATCGCGGAATTCCACCTGGCGCGGATAGGCGTGCGCGGACAAATGGGTCTTCACGAAGTCCTGCAATTCCGCCTTCAGTGCCGCGTCGCCCGCCACGTCCGGCTTCGGCACGATCACGGCCTTGACGATTTCGGTTCGGGTCGCGTCCGGCACGCCGACCACGGCCGCCATGGCCACGGCCGGATGGCGCAGCAGGCAGTCCTCGATTTCGCCGGGGCCGATCCGATAGCCCGATGACGTGATCACATCATCGGCCCGGCCGCGGAAATACAGGTTGCCCTCCTCATCCCGCCAGCCTTGGTCGCCGGTCAGCAGCCAGGCCCCACCGGCGCCATGGATGAATTTTTCCCGGGTCGCGCGGTCGTTGTTCCAGTAGCGCTGGAACATCACCGGATCGACGCCCAGCGGGCCTTCCTGCTTGACGGCGATCTCCCCCTCCGCGCCCGCGTCCAGCAGATGGCCGTTGCGGTCGACGATCGCCACCTCATGGCCCGGCACCGCCCGGCCCATGGATCCGGGCGGCGAGGCGAACAGGCTCGAATTCTGCGCCACGACCAGATTGCATTCCGTCTGGCCGTAGAGTTCGTGCACCGGGGCCCCGAACGCCGCCTGGGCCCAGGCTTGCAGTTCGGCACCCAGGGGCTCCCCGCCCGAGCACAGCGCCCGCGGGCCGGTCACCCGGCGGTCCGGCCCCGCGCGCATCATCTTCAAGGCCGTCGGCGGCACAAAGCCATACCGGACCTGGTGCCGGGCGATCAGGTCAAAGGCCCGGTCCGGGTCGAACTTGGCCATCCGGTGGGCGACCACGCCATAGCCGTGGTGCCAGGCCGGCAACAGGGTATCCAGCAGCCCGCCGACCCAGGCCCAGTCCGCGGGCGTCCAAACGCGGTCCGCGGGCGCCCGGTCCGGATGGCCGGCGAAGAAGTCCAAGGCCAGTTCGATGCCGGGCAAATGGCCCAGCAGCACGCCATGGCCATGCAGCGCCCCCTTCGGAGGGCCGGTCGTGCCCGAGGTGTAGATCAGCAAGGCCGGCGTGGTCGGTTTGGTGTTGGTGGCCTCGAACCGGTCCGAGGCGCGCGTCACCAAGCCATCGAAGCCGTGCAGGCCCTGGGCGTTGTCGTCCGTGCCACCCCCGGACAGCAGCACATCCTCCAAATGCTCCAACCGGTCACGGACCGGCGCCAGCGTCTCCCACCCGTGGGGTTCGGTGATCAGGATGCGCGCGCCGCTGTCGTTCAGGCGGTACAACAGCGCGTCCGGCCCGAACAGGCTAAACAGCGGCACGGCCACCAGCCCGGCCTTGTAGCAGGCGATGTGCGCCAGCGCCGCGTCCAGCCCTTGGGGCAGGTGGATCGCCACCCGGTCGCCCTTAGCGGCGCCCAGGGCAACCAGCGCATTGGCCAGCCGGTTGGATAGGGCGGCAACCCGGTCGAAGCTGTACTCTGAGGTGTTGCCATCGGCGTCGATCACGGTCAACGCCGGCCGGCCGCCGCCATCGGCCCATTTGTCACAGGCATCAATGCCGATGTTGTAGAACATCGGTACCCGCCACCAGAAGGTGGCCAGGGTCTGGTCCCAGTCGCGTCCGCGCTTCAGCATGGGCCATCGGTTAGAAGAGCCGCGCCCGCGATGCAAGGGCCGCGATCACCGGTACCGGCCCCCGGGCCCGCGCCCGACCATGCGCCGTGTGGCGTGATACCGGTCCGGCCTTACCCGACCAGCGAGGCCACCACTTCCGGCCATTGCTGGTCGGCCCGGGCGATGTAGCCCGGGATGTCTTGGCGCCAGCGGTTTTGGATGTCGGCGTTGAAGTTCAGATACAGCTTGCCATCGACAATGTCCCAGGCCTCGGGGATGGTGGAGGCCAGGTTGCCGTCGGCCATGGCCCAGGCGCAGTAGCCGCCGTATTGGGGTGCGAACGCCTCGGGATCGGCAATGAACTTGTCCCGGTTTTCGGCGCTGGCGAACAGCCAGGTCGCACCGCTCAGCTCGGTGGAGAACTTGTCCTTACCGGCGACCGGGCGGCCTTCGGTGAAATAGGCGACGGCGTCCGACCCGTCGATGGCGATGCCGTCATTGCTGTAAATCGGCGTCTTGCTGCCGCCAAAGCCGAACAGGCTGAAACCGGACAGGGTGGTGATGCCGCCGATACCGGCGAGACCGACCAGGACAGAACGACGTGCGAGCATGGGGGATACTCCGTTAATGGGGGGCGCGACCGCGCCGCGCATGCGAAATGGCTAGGGGTCCGATGGGGCAAATTTTTGGCGGGAGAACAGTTTCGTGCGTAGCAAAAGCACCAACAGCAACACGATCGCTGACGGAACCGTGACCGTCACCGGCAGCCAGGCGGTGCCGAACCCGGCGATCAGGGCCGCGGCCACGGCCGTCATGCGACCGGCGGGACCCAAAGGCCCGGCCAGATAGCCGCGGCTGGCCGCCGCCACGGCGGTGACCGCCACCAGCCCGGTGAAAATCGCCACCAGCACCTCGGTAACGCTGCCCAGCAGCAACAGCCCCGGCTGGGCCGCGAACACGAACGGCACCAGATAGGCGGCGAGGCCAACCATGAAGCTCTCCACCGCAGTGCCCATGGCGCGCGCGCCCGAGATGGCCGCCGCCGCATAGGCCGCCAAGGCCACCGGCGGCGTGATCGCCGAGACCACCGCGAAGTAGAAGACGAAGAAATGGGCCACCAACGGCTCGATCCCGATTTGGATCAGCCCGGGCGCCACCACCGAGGCCGCAACCGCGTAGGCCGCGGTGGTCGGCATGCCCATGCCCAACAGCAACGAGATCAGCATGGCGAAGGCCAGCGCCAGCAGTTCACTGGTCGCGGCCAGATCCAGCAGCAGCGACGCGAACCGGGAGCCAATGCCCGTCAGCGCGATCACGCCGACCACGATGCCGGCACAGGCGCAGACCGCGATGATCTGCAAGGCCATGCGCGTGGCCAAGGCCAGGGCCGAGGCGATCGCCCGGGGACCCATGGCGTGCGGGGTCAGCCAGCTCACCACCGCCGCCGCCACCAAGGCCAGGCTGCCGGCCCGGATCACCGAATACCCCATGAACAGCGCGCCGATCAGGATCACCATGGGCGCGAACAGGTACAGGCGCCGGGCCAGGGTGGCCAGATCCGGCAGTTCCGACCGGTCCAGGCCGGACAGGTCCTGGCGCCGGGCCTGGAAATCGACGGTCAACAGGACCGACAGGAAATACAAGACCGCGGGCGGGATTGCCGCCAACACCAGCTCGCCATAGGGGATGCCGGTGATCTCCGCCATGATGAAGGCGCCGGCCCCCATCACCGGCGGCATGATCTGCCCGCCGGTACTGGCCGCGGCCTCGATGGCGCCGGCGCGCTT
>CAYNRD010000052.1:0-9738 GCA_964399515.1 uncultured Mycobacteriaceae bacterium
GCCACCCACGATCTCCAGCGCGTCCTTGGACGGCAGGGCGGTGACATTGGGGTTCGCCTCGGCGATGTGGCGCTGCAGGCCCCGGGCGGCGCTGTCTTCGGCTTCGACCGTGGCCAGGAAGGTGTGGGGCGCGCCGCTGAGCGGTTTGGGGGTGTACACCAGGGTGAAATTGTTCCCGAAGGTAGTCCAGTCGATGTCGCTCAAATTGGCGACCTCGGCTTCCAAGTCCCGGCCCAGGATGTTGACCGTGATTCGATCGCCGATGCCGATGCCGAACGCCGCGCCAATGTCCTGATAGATCGAGACCAAGGGCGGCCCGGAATAGTCTTGCGGCCACCACTCCCCTTCGACGACCAGATGATTGTCCCGGCGGGCGTCGGAATAGGTCACACCCCGGTCCCCTTCCAGCAGCCAGGCGAACGCCATGTCGACCAGCGCGTCCTGGGCCGGCACGCCGTTGACCGCCACGATCCGCCCGCGCAGGGACGGCACCCGCTCCAGGCCATCGACCCCGTCCATGGCCAGAAGGTCATCGGTGATCGGACCGATCTGATCGGGCTGGATATCAACCAGGAAATAGGCCGGTGCCTCCTCGGGCAGTTCTTCGGCGATCTGGCGGGTCATGTTGCCCTCGATCACCGCGATCGCCACCAGCACGGTCAGGCCCAGGCCCAGGGACAACACGATCTCCCCGGTCGGCGCGCCCGGCCGGTACAGGTTGGTCAGCGCCAGCCGCAGGCCCGGATTGCGCGGCCGCCCCAAGGACCGGGCCCAGGCGATCACACCCGCGGCGGCCAGGCGAAAGGCCAGCACGGTCACCGCGGCCCCGCCCACGAACCACAGCGCGATCCAGTAGGGCTGGTGGCTGAGCACGGCCAGCGCCGCCAAGGCCAGCCCGGATGCCGCCACCGCCAGCCCCCACACGCCGCCGAACCCCCGGCGGCGGGACTGCACCGTGTCCCGGAACAGGGCCGCGGCCGGCACCTCCCGCGCCCGGGACAGGGGCCACAGGGTGAAGGTCAGCGCCGTCAAAAGCCCAAACCCCGCCGCCAGCGCCAAGGCGCCCGGATAGGGTCCCAGCGCCACGCGCACCGGCAGGGCGTCGGCCAGCAGCCAGGCGCCCAGCATCGGCACCACCACGCCGAAGGCCAGACCGATCAGCGTGCCAAGCCCGGTCAAGGCCATGATCTGGCAGAAGTAGACCTGGAAGATCAGCCTTTGGGGCGCGCCCAGGCATTTCAACGTCGCGATCGTCGCCAGCCGGCCGTCCAGATAGGCCTTGGTCGAATTGGCGATGCCGACGCCACCGACCAGCAGGGCGGTCAGGCCCACCATGGTCAAGAACAGCGACAGCCGCGAAATCAGGGTTTCCAGCTGCGGCGAAGCGTCGGTGAAATCCTGGATGCGGAAGCTTTGCTCGGCGGTGGCGGCCCGGATCGCCCCGATCGCCTCGGGCGCGGTCTGGCCCGGCGCCAGGTCGATCAGATGGGTGAAGGTGACCAGCGAGCCCGGCTGCAGCAGCTGGGTGTCGGCGAGCGCACCCGATGAGATCATCAGGCGCGGGCCGAACAGAAAGCCGCCGCCGGCCCGGTCCGGCTCCCGGTCGATCACCGCGCGCAGTTCGAATTCCGCATCGCCGATCGTGATGCGGTCGCCCAATTCCGCGTCCAGCCGCCCCAACACCACGGCATCGACCACGGCCCCCCAGGCGCCGTCCAATTGACCCAGCGCCGGGCCAACGGCCAGCCCATCGGACAGCGCCAAATCCCCGAATAGCGGGTAGGCGCCGTCAACCGCCTTCAGCTCAACCAGGGTGTTCAACCCGGCCTCGGGCGCCCGGGCCATGGTGCGCATGGTGACGTGCCGGCTGCGCGCCTCGGCGACCGCGTCCAGGATGGTGACCTCCTGGGGGGTCAGGTCTACAAAGCGGTTGGACACGGCCAGATCACCGCCCAGGATGATCTGCCCATCCTCCCGCAGCGCGTCGAGCACCCCGGTCGATAGGGAGTTCACCGCCGCGATCGCGCCCACGCCCAGGGCCAGGCAGATCAGGAACACACGGAAGCTGGTGATCGCCCCGCGCATCTCCCGGCGGGCCAGGCGCACCGCCAGCCGCCAGTCGCGCACCCCGGCCATCAGACCGCCGCCGCCATCTGGGGGCCGACCGCGGCGCGGGTCGGCCGGTCTTCGGTGATCCGCCCATCGACCAGATGCACCAGCCGGTCGCAGCGCTCGGCCAGGTCCGGGTCATGGGTGATCAGAACCAGGGTCGAGCCGCCCTGCCGGGCCAAGTCGAACATCAGCGCGATCACCTTCTCACCCGTGGCCTGGTCCAGATTGCCGGTCGGCTCATCGGCCAGCAGCACCGCGGGCCGGGGCGCGAAGGCCCGCGCCAGGGCGCATCGCTGCTGTTCGCCGCCCGACAACTGGCCCGGATAGTGGCGCAGGCGATGGCCCAGGCCGACCGCTTCCAACCCGTCCCGGGCCCGGTCGAAGGCATCGTCGCGGCCGGCGAATTCCAGCGGGATCGCCACATTCTCCAATGCCGTCATGGTCGGCACCAGGTGGAAGTTCTGGAACACGATGCCAACCCGGTCGCGGCGGAACAGGGCCAGCTGGTCCTCGTTCAGGCCGGTCAATTCCGTGCCGGCCACGGTGACCTGGCCGGTGGTTGCCCGCTCCAGCCCGCCCATGATCATCATCAGGCTGGATTTGCCGGACCCCGACGGCCCGACGATGGACAAGACCTGCCCCCTGGGCACGGCCACCGACACCCCGTGCAGAATTTTGACCAAGCCGGCCTCGCTGCCCAGTTCCAGCGTCACATCCTTCAGATCCAGGGCTGGGTCGGACGTTGCCGGGTCGGGCACAGTCTTGGCGTCCGCTTCGTGATTGACCATATCCATCTCAGGGGAGCACCCTTCTCACTTGTGCGGCAGCGCCGGGACTGTTCGGTTCGGCGCCGATCTCCGGTGCCGCCGGTCGTGTGCCAGAATGGGCCGTGATGCCTTACAGATCGTTGACCTTGCTGCTTGTTACGCTGGTTCTGGCCGTCCGGATCGTGCCCGGCCCGGCCGTTGCCGAGGCGCCCGTGCGGGTGCTGGCCCTGGGCGACAGCCTGGTGGCCGGGTTCGGCCTGGCCGCCCAGGACAGTTTCACGGCCCAGTTGGAGCGGCGCCTGGCCGACCGGCTGGGCCAGCCGGTCACGGTGCTGAATGGCGGTGTGTCGGGCGATACCACCGCCGGCGGGCTGGCCCGGTTGGACTGGGCGCTCGCCGACCAGCCAGATATGGTGATTGTTGAGTTGGGCGGCAATGACGGCTTGCGCGGCATCGATCCCGCGGCGACCCGCGCCAATCTGACCGCGATCCTGGACCGGCTGCGGGCCGACGGGTTGCCGGTGCTCCTGACCGGCATGCTGGCGCCGCCCAATCTGGGCCGGGCATACGGGGACCGGTTCAACGCGGTCTTCCCCGACCTGGCGGAGGCGTACGACGTCGCGTTCTATCCGTTCTTTCTGGACGGCGTCGCGGGTGAGCCCCGCTTGAACCAATCCGACGGCATTCACCCCAATGCCGCCGGGGTCGCGCTGATCGTTGATCGGTTGACGCCCTTGGTCCTGGACGTGCTGAAGGCCGCCGATGTGGCGGCGACCGGGGGCTGACCGGCATGCCCGATCACGCACCCCCGCCCCAGGGTCCAATCGCGTTGGGGCAGTTTCGGGCCGCCTGGGCGGCGGGCACGGGCGGGGACTGGGCCCAGATCACCAAGGCGGCCTTGGACCAGCTGGGCGATGTCGATGGCGCCAATCTGGGCTTTGTCTACCTGACCAACGGCCTGGCCACCCATGCCGGCAGCATCGCGACGCTGCTGAAGCAGCTGACCGGCATCGAGGCGTGGGTGGGCGCCACCGGCCATGGCATCGCCGCGACCGGCGTCGAGGTGTTCGAGCGGCCGGCGATCAGCGTCATGGTCTGCCGCCTGGCCGAGAACGGCTTTCATGTGGTCGCGGGCGGTGATTTCAGCCCCGCCGGCGCCGGCCTGGATGACGGGTCCCGGTCCTGGCTGAAGCGAAGCCTGGCCGGGTTCGGGATCGTCCATGGGGACCCGCGCGGGGCCGAAATGCACATGCAGGTCCACCGCCTGGCCAGCGACACCGGCGCCTATCTGGTCGGCGGTCTGGCGTCCGGTGCTGGTGAGTTGCGGTTGATCGCGGGAACCCCATCGGAGGCTGCACTCTCCGGCGTGCTGTTCGGCGCCGGGGTCGAGCCCGTCGCCGGGCTGACCCAGGGCTGCAGCCCGATCGGGCCGGTGCGGACCATCACCGGCTGCGATGACAATGTCATTACGGAGATCGACGATCAGCCCGCCCTGGACGTTTTCAAGCAGGATATCGGCGAGCTGCTGTCCCGGGATCTGGCCCGGGCGGCCGGCTACATCTTCGCCGCCTTGCCGGTGCCGGGCCGGGATAGGACCGCCGATTACACCGTCAGGCCGCTGGTCGGCATCGATCCGCGCCGGGGCTGGATCGCGATCGGCGAGGCGGTCGACCGCGGCCAGACCCTGCTGTTCGTACGCCGGGACAATGAGGGGGCGATCCAGGACCTGGACCGCATGCTGGCGGACATCACCGGGCGGCTGGGCGGCCGCACCGCCAAGGGGGCGGTCTATATCAGCTGTGTGGCGCGCGGGCCGCACGTGTTCGGCGATCCGTCGGGGGAGCTGCGCCGGATCGAACAGGCCTTGGGCCCGGTGCCGCTGACCGGGTTCTTCGCCAATGGCGAGATCTGCCATGACCGCATCTACGGCTACACGGGCGTCCTGACCGTGTTCGTCTGATCCACGCAGTTCTGGAGCGTACGGCATGCATTATCGGCCCCTGGGGACCACCGGGCTGCGGGTCAGCGTCCTGTGCCTGGGCACCATGACCTTCGGCCAGCAAAACACCGAGGCCGAGGGCCACCGTCAGATGGAGCTGGCCCTGGACCACGGCGTGAACATGGTCGATACGGCGGAGATGTACGCCGTCCCGCCCAGTCGGGAAACCCAGGGTGAGACCGAACGCATCCTGGGCAGCTGGTTTAAGCATACGGGCAAGCGTGACCGGATGATCCTGGCCACCAAGGTCACCGGCCCCAGCGCTGGCTTTCCCTGGATCCGGGACGGCAAGACCCGCTTGGTCACCGATGCCATCACCGACGCGGTCGAGGGCAGCCTGCGCCGGCTGGGCACCGATGTGATCGACCTTTACCAGCTGCATTGGCCAAACCGGCACACCAACATCTTCGGCCAGCTCGGCTATGCCCCCGACCCGGAGGAGGATTTCGTTCCGCCCGAGGAGACCTTGCGGGCGTTGGAGGGGCTGGTGACCTCGGGCAAGGTGCGGTTCCTGGGCCTGTCCAACGAGAGCCCATGGGGCGTCATGCGCTTTCTTGCCGCGGCCGAGGCCCAGGGCCTGCCGCGCATGCAGGCGATCCAGAACCCCTACAGCCTGCTGAACCGCAGCTATGAGATCGGCCTGGCCGAAATCTCCGACCGGGAGCGGATTGGGTTGTTGGCCTATTCACCGCTGGCCGGCGGCAGCCTGACCGGCAAATATCTGGACGGTGCCAGGCCCCAGGGCAGCCGGTGGACCATCGACCCGCGCGGCTCCCGCTACGACAACCCACACTGCGCGGCCGCGATCCGCCGCTATGGGGCCCTGGCCCGCGACCACGGCCTGGATCCGGGCCAGATGGCCCTGGCCTATGTCAACAGCCGGCCGTTCCTGACCGCCACCATCATCGGCGCCACCACCGAGGCCCAACTGCTCAGCAACCTCGCCTCCGCCAACGTGACCCTGCCGGAGGCGGTGCTGGCCGGCATCGAAGCCATCCACACCGACCACCCCAACCCCGGGCCTTAACCTTCGATGCGGGATGGCGGTGCGCCTGGCCCCTCGGCACCGTCCTGAAGTCGGTCGATTTCCGTGCGCAGCGCCGCGACTTCGTTGACCAGCGGACCGTGGACGCTGCTGATCAGGCTGGCGGCGGCCTCGGTCGCCTTTTCGACGGCGGCAAGCTTGGCATTGCTCGCGTCCACCTGCATTTGCGCCCGGATCTCGATCAGGGTGTTTTCAATGTCGCGGATCCGGCGCTCCTGATCGTCCACCGCCTTGGCGTTCTTGGTCAGGTCAAGCACGATTTAAAACAGTATTGGCTACGAACCCCATCCGATGCGCGCTTTTGTGTATTTCCTCAATTTCTGCTGAAAGCAAAAGCAACTCCGACTTCAGGCGAAGGTGAGATAACAAGTCTTCTTTAGTCCTCGACTCAGCGGGTTGGTCTTCCAGAACTCTCTCTAACGGCCCTCCTGTTGAATCTGATGTCGTCTTGGGATCAAAACGCGATCCACTTGAGCTATATAAGAAGCGGCTTTTAAAATAAAGAAGTTTATAAATACGTCGAGATTTGCGAATTCTAACGCGATTTCTGCGTTTAGATACTTCGAAACGGTTTTTCCCATACCGATTCATCATCATGATCCAGCATACTGTTTGAAGTCATCGCTCACCCCAATCGAGCTTAGTCGAAAACGCGTTGGGATCATACTGATTGATGGCGTCCCGATCGTGAGCCGATCTGGTGCGCCCGGCGCCAGTTCGATAAACAGACTCCATGGTCCGATTCTGGTTTCGGGGGCTTTGCAATGTTGCGGCTGTTTTCGGCGGTTTTGGTGCCCGAAGACGGCCGCGCGACCCTGAGCCTGCTGCAATCGGGCATTCCGGGCGCCCGCTGGATCGATGAGCACAACTTCCATGTCACGTTGCGGTTCTTCGGCGAAGTCACCGAAACCCAAGGCCATGACATCCATGACCAGTTGACCCGGGTGCGGGCGCCCGGCTTCTGGCTGGATTTGGACGGGGTCGGGCATTTCGGCACCGCCAAGCGGCCGGACGCGCTGTGGGCCGGCCTCACCCGGTCCGAGGAGTTGGGCTTGCTGCGCGCCAAGGTCGATCGGGCGGCGGTGATGGCGGGCCTGCCGCCGGAGGACCGGAAATTCCATCCCCACGTCACCCTGGGCCGGCTGCGCCAGGCCCCCAATGAGCGGGTGGCGCGCTGGCTCGCCGAACACGCCTTGTTCCGCTGGGGACCGTTCCGGGTCGATCGCTTCTGCCTGATGCGCAGCTATCTGGGCAATGAGGGGTCGGTCTACGAGGTGCTGGAAGAATACGACCTGGCCGCGAACCTGCCGTGACGCCCCCCGGGGTCACTCACCATGCCCGTGCCGGGTTCAGGCCTTCGCGCATCAGGGCGCGCTTGACCGGCGGCAGGGCGGTCAGCGCCCGCAAGCCCGCCTGGCGCAGGATGTGGACCGGCGCCAGGCCGCTGGTGCCGACCGTGGCCAAGGCGCCGACCGCCAGCAGCCGGCTGCGCTGGTCACCCCGGCGCAGGCCCGGATAGCGGCGCAGGCTCTTGGGGTCGCCCAGATCCAGGCCCCGGTCCCGGCCTTCGGCCAGCACCCGGGACAGGCACAGCACATCCCGCACGGACAGGTTCCAGCCCTGGGCCGCGATTGGCGGCATGGCATGGGCCGCCTCCCCCCCCGCGACCCCCCGGCCCCGGACCAAGTCCGGGCTTTCGGCCAGCTGCAACGGAAAGGCCGCCTTCGGCCCGGTGGGGCGCAGATCGCCAAACACCGGCTGCAATGCGGTCAGGGCCGCACCCAAGGCCGGATCGTCCAGGTCGGCCAAGGGTTTGATCCGGGACGGCGGGCCGATCAGGATCACCGAGGACAGCTCCGGCGCCACCGGGATCAGGGTCAGGCTGCCCCAACCGTGATAGCGTTCGATGCAGCGCAGGTCCGGGTTGGGGTCGTGGGCGACCAGGGCGGCCAGGGCGGTGCGGCCCAGGCGCAGCCGGCGCCAGCCGATGCCGGCGGAAACGCGGCTGGGGGATGCCTGGCCGTCGGCGGCGACCACCAGGCGGGCGGTGATCGTGCGGCCAGAGCCAAGCTCGGCAACCGCCCGGCCGGCGTCCTGGCGCACCGCGCGGACCGTGTCCCGTTCGGTGGCGTGGTCGCCGATGCGGGCGATCAGCTTGGGCACCGGCACATTCAGCGCCAGATGATCGACGCCCACCTCCTGGGCGGTGAAGATGTGCTCGGCCACGCCGAACGGCCCGGTAGCCTGGATGGTCAGGGTGCGCAACGGGGTCGCCAGATCGCCGATCTCAATGCCCGCTTGACGCAAATCCTCGACCGCCTGGGGCATCAGGGCGGTGGTGCGGGGATCGGCCGCACGGGGGTCGGGCGGGCCGACCATCAGGCAGTTTTGGCCATCCCGGGACAGGACATGGGCCGCCAAGCGGGCGGTCGGGCCGGTGCCGGTGATTAGAATGTCGGTTTCCATGGCGATATCGGTCCTCGCGCGGGCTGATGCTGCCCTGAACATATCGCCGCGTTCCGGTTCCGCCAGTCTTGGCGGCCGCGCATAATCGCCCATGTCTTACCCAGGCGAAGCACAACCGGAGGAGGCGGGCATGCTGCGGCGGACAATCTTGGGCTTGACGGTGTTGGGTTTGGGGGCCGGCATGGTGGCCTCGGCCCGGATCGCCGCCGCGCGGTCGGACGGCCCCTCGGCCTCCGGCGCCGGGGCGGACAGCGCGCACCCGTTCGTCTTCCAGGCGATCGAGGGCGGGGATCTGCCGTTGTCGCGCTTTTCCGGCCGCCCGGTGATGGTGGTCAACACCGCCTCCCGGTGCGGCTTCACCGACCAGTATGAGGCCCTGCAGGCGGTTTGGCAGCGCTATCGGGACCGGGGTCTGGTGGTGCTGGCGGTGCCGTCCGATGATTTCGGCCGGCAGGAACTGGCCACCGAGCAGGCGGTCCAGCATTTCTGCGAGGTGACCTTCGGCATCGACTTCCCCATGGCCGCCATCACCCGGGTCAAGGGCCGGGACGCGCACCCGTTCTACCGCTGGGCGCTGGCCCAGGGCGGCCAAGCGGACGCGCCCCGGTGGAACTTCCACAAATACCTGTTGGATCGGGACGGGCGTTATGTCCGGGCGTTCCCGACCACCATGCGCCCCGACCACCCCGACGTGATCGCGGCCATCGAAGTCCTGCTGGGCGGGGAGGCGTGAGATGATCCGGGTCGCCAAGACGCTGGTTGGGCTGAAGCTGGCCAAGATGGGTTTGGGGCTTCTGGTCCTGGCGGCGGTTACGAATGGTCGCCGACCAAAACTTCGCGCTTGCCGACGTGGTTCGCCTTCGAGACGACGCCTTCGGCCTCCATTTGCTCGATGATCCGGGCGGCCCGGTTGTAGCCGATCTGCAAATGGCGCTGGATGAAGCTGGTCGATGCCTTGCCTTCCCGCGCCACCAGGGCCACCGCCTTGTCATACAGCTCATTGCCGCCGCCGTCGGCTGACCCGCCTTCGGCCAGGGCGTCGAAGGCGGCCCCCTCGTCCGGGTCTTCCAGTACGCCGTCGTCGTAATTGGGTTCGCCCTGCATCTTCAGGTGCCGGACCACCGCCTCCACCTCGTCATCGGCGACGAACGGGCCGTGCACCCGGGTGATCCGGCCGCCGCCGGCAATGTACAGCATATCGCCCTGGCCCAGCAGCTGTTCGGCACCGCCCTCGCCGAGGATGGTGCGGCTGTCGATCTTGGAGGTGACCTGGAAGCTGATCCGGGTCGGGAAGTTGGCCTTGATGGTGCCCGTGATCCCGTCCACGGACGGGCGCTGGGTGGCCATGA
>CAYNRD010000053.1:0-9698 GCA_964399515.1 uncultured Mycobacteriaceae bacterium
AAGGCATCAGGCTGAGCGCGCCGGAAGCGACGGCCCTGATCGCCGATGAGGTGATCACCGCCGCCCGCAAGGATCTGGACCATCCGGCCCTGGTGGCGTTGGGGACCGGGCTGTTAAGCCATGAGGATGTCGAGGACGGGGTGCCGGAGCTGATCCCCTATGTCTCGGTGGAGGTGATGATGGCCGAGGGCACCAAGCTGGTCACCATCCACCAGCCGATCCAGCCGAACGCGGACCCCGCCGTGCGGCGTCCGGGTGAGGTGCTGCCGGCAGCGGGGGCCGTGACCCTGAACCGGGACCGCCCCCGGGTGGAATTGAGCGTCACCAACACCGGCGACCGCACCATCCAGGTGCGCAGCCACACCCATTTCTTCGAGGTTAACCGGGCGTTGGATTTCGACCGGGAGCAGGCCTATGGCATGCGCCTGGACGTGCCGTCGGGCACCGGCGTGCGGTTCGAGCCCGGCGTGGCGCGGACCGTGACCCTGGTGCCGTTCGGCGGGTTGCGGTCGATCCGGGGTGGCGGCGGGCTGACCACGGGCCGGCTGGATGATGTGGAAACCCGGTTTTCGGCCATGCGCGCCGCCCAGGCCGGCGGCTATCGCGGCGCCCGCGCGTCGCGGGATCGGGGCTGATGGCGACACTGGATCGGCGCCGCTACGCCACGCTGTACGGGCCGACCACGGGCGACCGGGTCCGGCTGGCCGACACGGCCCTGTTGGCCAAAATCGACCACGACCACACCCATTACGGGGAGGAGTTGACCGCCGGTGCCGGCAAGACGCTGCGGGATGGCGAAGGCTTCCAGCCCGAGGGCACCTATGCCAGCGGCGCCTTGGATCTGGTCATCCAGAACGCCGTGATCCTGGATGCCAAGCTGGGGGTGATCAAGGCCGATATCGGCATCAAGGACGGCCGCATCGCCGGCATCGGCAAGGCCGGCAATCCGGATGTGATGGCGGGTGTGACCCCTGGCATGACCACGGGTGCCAACACCACCATGATCCACGGGGAAGGGTTTTTCGTCACCGCCGGCTTCATCGAGGCCCATGCCCATTTTCTGTCGCCCGAGCAGTCCTGGCACGCGCTGGCCGGCGGATGCACCACCATGATCGGCATGTCGCCCGGCCCCCATTTCGACGTCACCTGCGCGGGGCCGAACATCCTGGGCGCGATCCTGCGCGCCGCCGACGGGTTTCCGATCAATTTCGGCTTTCTGGGCCGGGGCTGCATGGATTTCGCGGCCTCGGTGGAGAGTGTCGCCGGCGGCGCCCTGGGGGTGAAAGTCCATGAGGATTTCGGCGCCGCACCCGCCACCATCGATGGCGCGCTCAAGGCCGCCGACGCCCATGACTATTCCGTCCATCTGCACACGGACACCATCAACGAGTACGGCTTTTGCGAGGATACGCTGGCCGCGATCGCCGGGCGGTCCATCCACATGTACCACACCGAAGGGGCCGGCGGCGGCCACGCCCCGGACCTGATCCGCGTCAATGGGGAGGCATACGTCCTGCCATCCTCGACCAACCCGACCAACCCGTTCACCGCCGCCGCCCTGGAAGAAGGGCTGCCGATGACCATGCTGTGCCACGCGCTCAGCTTCGCCGTACCCGAGGATATCTCCTTCGCCGAATGCCGGATCCGGCCGCAGAGCATGGCGGCGGAAGATTGCCTTCATGACATGGGCGCCATCTCGATCTTCGCGACCGACAGCCAGGGCATGGGCCGGCTGGCGGAAAACGCCGCCAAGGCCTTCCAGCTGGCCTCGGTGATGCGGGAGGCCTATGGCCCGCTCGCCGCCGAACCCCATGACGACGCCGACAATCTGCGCATTCTGCGCTATCTGGCCAAGCTGACCATCAACCCCGCCATCGCTGCGGGCATCGACGACCAGGTCGGCAGCCTGGAGGTGGGCAAGCTGGCCGACCTGACTCTGTGGCCCTATGCCAGCTTCGCGGTCAAGCCGGCCTATGTGGTCAAGTCCGGGGAGATCGTCTGGGCCACGGTCGGCGACGCCAATGGCAGCCACATGAATTGCGAGCCGAATCTGCAGCGGCCGATGTGGGGGGCCTACGGCACCGAGGTGCGCCATCTGGGCGTCACCTTCGTCTCCAAACTGGCCATCGAGGCCGACACCGCCCGCAAGTTGGGCGTCGAGAAACCGTTCGTGCCGATTAAGCCCGTCCGGGCCCTGGGCAAGGCCGACATGGTGTTGAACGACACCCTGCCCAGGATCGAGGTAGATACCCAAAGCTTCGACGTCTTCGCCGACGGCCGAAAGCTGTTCCACCCGCCCTTCGCGCGGGTGCCGCTCAACCGGGCCCATATGCTGCGATGAGCACGGCCCCGGACACACCCGTAAAGACCGCCGCCCGGGTCGGCATAGGCGGGCCGGTCGGCTCCGGCAAGACGGCCCTGATCGAGGCGCTGTTGCCGATCCTGAACCGGGCCGGGGTCCGGACCGCCGTGATCACCAATGACCTGGTCACGCGGGAGGACGCCGACCGGCTGATCCGCCAGCATCTGATCGCCGATGAGTTGATCCTGGCGGTGGAGGCCGGTGCCTGCCCACACACGGTGATCCGGGAAGACCCGACCCCCAACATCGCCGCCGCCGACCGGCTGCAGGACCAAAACCCCGATCTGGACCTGATCCTGCTGGAAAGCGGCGGCGACAATCTGGCCTCCACCTTCTCGTTGGATTTGGTCGATTGGTGGCTTTTCGTGATCGATGTGGCGGGGGGCGATGACATCCCGCGCAAGAAGGGTCCGGGCGTGGTCCAGGCCGATCTGCTGGTGATCAACAAATCC
Organism: uncultured Mycobacteriaceae bacterium; assembly: GCA_964399515.1. Lineage (GTDB taxonomy): Bacteria > Pseudomonadota > Alphaproteobacteria > DSM-16000 > Inquilinaceae > CAYNRD01. The sequence goes on from CAYNRD010000053.1 coordinate 2,815, forward strand.
ACCTTGGCCCCCCATGTCGGGGTCGATCTGGACCGTATGCGTGCCGAGGCCGAGGGCGTACGTGCGGAGCGGCCGGTTCTGGTCACCGACTGCCGGTCGGGGGTCGGCGTCCAGGCGGTCGCCGACCAGTTGGCCCGGGCCGTGCTGTTCCGCCCCTTGGGATGACCATCATACAGCTGGATCTGGAGTTCACGCGCACGGCTGCTGGCACCCGCCTGATGCGGCATCGGGTCGCCTATCCGTATGCGGTGACCGGCGTGTTCGAAACGCACGATCGCGGGCTGGAGGTCACCCCGCAGGCGGTGTCGGGCGGGTTGTTTGCCGGCGACCGCCTGGTCGAGCGAATCACGGTCGGCGCGGGCGCGGTCGCCGTCATCCGGGACCAGGGCGCGCGGGTCACCCATGCCAGCCGGGACGGTGCCACCGCCCAACTGACCCGGGAGTTTCACGTCGCGGCCGGCGGACGCTTGACCCTGTGGGGACAACCCATGGTCCAGTTGCCCGGGTCGCTGGTCGAAACCCGCACCAGGATCGTTTTGGCCACGGGCGGCTGGCTGGCCTGGTGCGACCTGTTCGGGGCCCATCGGCCCGAGGGTGCGCCGCCGCTGCCGGCCCGTTTGACCAGCCATTTGTGCATCGCCCGGCCCAACGTGGCCCCCGCCGCCGAACAGGCGTTTCAGACCGAACACCCCGCCGATGGCGGCCGGTGGGTCGGCACCGCCCTGCTGTTGGGGGAGGCTGTTCCGGATCCGGAACCAATCGTCTGCGTCGGCGGCTATGGTGGCTGGGATCCGCTGCCGGGGGGCATCGGCCTGGCGGCCCAGGTGATCGGCCCGTCCGCCGCCGCGGTTCAGGCCGCCCTGTGGGCGGTCTTGGCGCCCCAAGCGGCCGGTCAGTTGGCCGGCAGGCCGCCGGTGATCGCGTAGGCCAGCAGGTCGACGACCTGTTCGGGGGCCTGGGCGACGGCCAGGGCGGCCGCGTTGACCTCCTTCAAGGCGTGGCTGTGCTCGGGTGGGTGCAGGATGATGATTGGCTTGCCCAGGGCGGCGGCGAAGCCGGCATCGAAGGCCGCGTTCCACTGTTTGTATTTGTCACCGAACCGCACCACCACCACGTCGGCATCGCCGATCAGGGTGCGGGTGCGGATGGCGTTCAGCTTGGCGCCCTTGTGGTCGTGCCAGGTCTTGTCCACCTCCGGCCCCAGGATGCGCACGCCGCAATCATCGGAGGCGTCGTGGTCGGTGACCGGGGCCGACAGGGTGACCGGCAGGCCCCGGGCCTCGACGCCCGTGCGGATCACCTCCCGCCAGTCGGTGTGGATTTCTCCTGACAGGTAAACGGACCAGGTCTTGGCCATGGCATCGGCTCCTTGGGTCACAGGCCGAGCTTGGCGGCCTCCACATGGAAATGCAGTTCGGTTGGCGTGTTGGCGGCACCGTTGATCGGGATCAGATCCTGGGGGCAGGCCGACATCACCGCCACGCAGTCGAACTCCGCGCGCAGGGTGATGGTATCGCCCGCCTTGGAAGCGGGCGGCAACCAGGAAACCGTGCCGTCCGCGGCCACCGGCGTGTTCATCCAGATGTTGAACGGTGCCGGCACGGCGGGCGCGGTGTAGCCGATCGCCATCAGCGCCATGCGCAAATTGTCGGTGCAGTTGTCGTGGTACTCCGTACAGCCCAGGCCCTGGTACCGGTCCCAGTCACAGGCGGCGATGACGGTGTCGTGCACGCCGGGGGAGGTATCCTGCTCGATGGCGATGATCGGCCGTCGGCGATTGGACACCAGCCGGTCCCCAGCCTTGGGGTAAATCGAGCTGAGCGCCGCGTGCATATGCTCGGTGGACAGGTACTCCCCCAAATCGGCGGCATTGAAGGCCCAGAAATCACACACTTGGGTCCCGTGGGTGTTCTCGATCACCAGGCGCTGGCCGGTCAGCAGCAGCACGGCCGCACCCGACCGGGGTGGAACGCGATACCGCGTGCCCAGCACCGGCACCCCGTCCGGGGAAATGGCGGTGTCCAGGGTGCCGTTGCGGCCGTCCGGTTTGCCGGGATCAAAAGCATTCGCCACGGGAATAATTCCAATATCTCCTAAATTTATTTTAAGTTGCCGCCTCAATATGACCGAGTCGTTCTGGACGGGGCAAGATTTTGTTCCGGGGCCGTGAAGGTACTGGCGTGATGGCTGATCCACCGGGCGACCCGGCGCACCGCGGCCCGCATCTCCACCTGTTCGGGCCAGACCAGGAAATAATTGGCGCCGCTTTTGTAATCCTCCCCGAACGGGGCGGTCAGGTGACCGTCCTCCAGGTAGCGGTCGACCTGGGGGCGATGGCCCAAGGCAAGGCACAAGCCGGCCGTCGCCGCCTCATAGGCGTCCCAATGGCTGTCAAAGCCGCGGATCTGTGATGGGTCCGGCGCCGGCAGGCCCCGGGCCGCACACCATTCCGCCCATTCGTCCGGAAACGCGCTGATCAGCCGATGCCCGGACAGGACCGCCGTCGGGTCCCCCTGGCAGGGGGTGACGAAGCCGGGCGCGCAGACCGGAAACGCGATCACCTCATACAGGTGTTCGGCGCAAAGCCCGGGCCAATCCCCCCGGCCATGGCGAATGCCCAAATCGATCTGCTCCCGTTTCAGGTCGCACACCCGGCCGGTGGCGACCATCCGCACGTCCAGTTCCGGATGGTCACGCTCCAGCAGGCCCAGCCTGGGGATCAGCCAGCTGGTCGCCAGCGATTTCGGCAAGGTCACGCTGACCCGGTTGCTGCGCCGGGTCACCTCCTCGGTCGCGGCCCGGATCTGGGTCAAGGCCGGATCGATCAGGTCGAAAAAGCGCTGTCCCGCCGGCGATAGCACCGGCCGGCCGCCCGACCGCACGAACAGGGGCACGCCCAGATACCCCTCCAGCTTCTTGACCTGATGGCTGATCGCGGACTCGGTCAGGCCCAGGGCCTGGGCGGCATCCCGAAAGCGCGGCAGGCTGGCGGCGGCGTGGAAGGCGCGCAGCGCATGCAGGGGCGGCAGAGCTGGCAGCGGTTTTGGTTCGGCATCGTCTTGAATCAAAGTCATGACTGGTCAAACCCAATTCGCACGACAGTCCCGGCGGAATCCGGTTGTATGGCGCCAGCAACGGCCCCCGGAACCCCCGGGTGCTGACACGGCGACCCCAACCAGGAGATCCAGCTATGGTCCCCAACTTCCGCAGAATTCTAGCCTTTTTCACAGCCTGGCGCCAGTCGGCCGCGGCCCGGGCACAGCTGCGCGGGTTGTCCGATCGGCAGCTGGCCGATATTGGGGTGTCGAGAGCCGGAATTGATGCTGTGGTCGCCCAAGCGAATGAACACCATTCAGATCGGCCCCTCAGCAAACCGGCGATGCCGAAGGCGGCTCCCGTGCCCCTGCCAAAGCCCGGCGTGGCGCCCGACCCTGCGCCCGAACCCGTGCGGTGGAGGGCGCGCCATCCGATCGCGGCGGTCCTGGCGCTGACCTATCAGGACGCGGCCCCAATGGGGCGCCCGCGCGGCCACAGGCGGGCGGCGTGAGCGTGCGGCCGTCCCGGCAAAAAAACGGGATGGCCGCCATACACCCACTCGGTGAAGGGTTATTTGGTGCCAAGTCTTTTCATAATCTTTTAGAAGCAGTATAGATAAAAAAACTACTCCAGCGTTTTCGGCACCTTGCTCAATTTCAAAAATTTATAGTAATGTCAAAAATCTGCCACAGAGTTTTTCTAATATAATGATGGTTCCGAAACAGGAACCCAACCCGGTCCACTGACGGGTCGGGCGGACCGAGCCATTGTAACAGCGGAGGACGTCACCATGCCCCAGAAGACCCCAGAAACCCCAGACTCTGGCGCCGATGGCGCAGCCGCCAAGCCGGTTGCGGAGGCGCTGCAACCGATGGCGGCCTTCACCGCCGGCATCGAGCCCTATTGGCAAACCACCCAGACCGTCTGGAGCGGTTGCATCGCCGTGCAAGGGGAAGTCGCGCAGTTCCTGCAAGCGCGGGTGCAGCGGGACATCGCCCTGCAACGCACGCTGATCGCCTGCAACACGCCGTCGGACGCGTTCGAGGCCCTGGCCGCGTTCATGCAGGAAACGGTCGACAATTACATGACCGAAATGAACAAGCTGGGCGCCATGGCCTTGGAAAACACCAACCGGGCGGTCAACGGTCACGCCAAGACCGCCGCGTAACGGTGCTGGCGGCGGTCATCGGGCGCCGGGGCGGGGCCTCGGCGCCCGGTTTGGGTGTGGCGGTTTCGCCTTCGGGGTCTTCCGGGCCAACGCCCGCTCTGGCGACGGGTCAGTCGTCGGTCTCCAGGTCGATCGGCACCCCGGGCATGTGCTTGGCGGTCCGGATCGCCAAGGAGGATTTGACGTGGCTGACATTGGGGGCCGCGGTCAGCTGGGTGGTCAGGAACCGTTGATAGGCGTCCCAATCCTGGGCCACCACCTTCAACAAAAAATCCGTTTCCCCGGCCAGCATGTGGCACTCCCGCACCAGGGGCCAACTGGCGACCAGATCCTCGAAATGTTTTAGGTCCTGCTCGGATTGGCTGGACAGGCCGACATTGGCGAACACCGTGACCCCGAAGCCCATCGCTTCGGGGTTGATGTCGGCGTGGTAGCCGCGCACATAGCCCGCTTCCTCCAACGCCCGCACCCGGCGCAGGCACGGAGGGGCCGAAATGCCGGCCCGCTTGGCCAGTTCCACATTGGTGATCCGGCCGTCATCCTGCAGATCGCGCAGGATTCGACGATCGATCCGGTCGAGTTTCACACGTCGCATGGGTGTCTCATGTTGAAATATTCAAAGAAAAACTTGAAACATCATTGCGCGTGCGGCCGATGCGCGCAAGGGCGAATTAGCGATACCGGCCAATATCCCCGCCCGATCCGCGGCGATCATGGCCACACCCGCTGAGGCGGCGCCCGACGGCGGGCCCGTGCCCGGGACCGCCTGGGTGCTGACCGAGGGGAAGGCCGGCATGGTCAATCAGGCCTTGGGCCTGGCCGAGGCCATGGGCTGCGCCGACATTCACCGTTTCGACCTGCGCTTGCGCGCGCCCTGGCGGCAGTTGACCCCCTATTTGTGGGCCGGCGGTGCCTGGTCGGTGGCCCGCGGCCCGGATATGCGCGCGCCGGTGCCCGACATCGCGATCGGCTGCGGCCGGCAGGCGATCCCGCCCCTGCTGGCCCTGCGCCGGCGGGCGCGCGGGCGCTGCTTTGCGGTGTATGTTCAAGACCCGCGCCTGCCGCTGTCCTGGTTCGACGCGGTGGTGGCACCACGCCATGACCGGCTGGCCGGCCCCACCCTGGTCGAAACCCTGGCGACCGTGCATCGGGTAACGCCCGCGGGCTTGGCGGCGGTGCGCGCGGCCCCGGACCCAAGGATGGCGGCCCTGGCCGCCCCGCGCCTGTCCGTGTTGCTGGGCGGGGCCAGCCGGGTGCATAGGCTTGGCCCGGCCACCGCCCATGGCCTGGGGCGCGCGGTGGGCGGGGCGGCGCGGGGTCTGGGCGCCTCGGTCGCGGTCAGCGCCAGCCGCCGCACCCCGGCCGGGAGCGCGCGGGCGTTCGAGCGCGGCCTTCGCGAGGCCATGGTCCAGGACCGGATCTGGGTCTGGGACGGCGGCGGCGACAACCCCTATTGGAGCCTGTTGGCCGGTTCGGACGCCGTGCTGGTGACCCAGGACAGCGTGACCATGATCGCCGAGGCACAGGCGACCGGCCGGCCCGTCTACGCCCTGCCGATTGAGGGCGGCTCGGCCAAGTTCCGGCGGTTCGAGGGCGGCATGGTCGCGGCCGGCCGGCTGCGCCCGTTCGCCGGCACGATCGATTTGAGCCCGCCCGCGCCCGGCTTTGACGACGCCGCCCAGGCAGCGGAGCGGGTGCTGGCGCTGTGGCGGGCGCGCTTGACAGGCGGCAGCCATACGCCCACCTAGCGTCCGGTGTCCCGAACCCCGGATTGGAGGGTCGCCCCATGGCCGAACACCGCACCAAAGTCCTGATCATCGGCTCCGGCCCCGCCGGCTACACCGCCGCCGTCTACGCCGCCCGGGCCAATCTCAGCCCGATCCTGGTCCAGGGCCTGCAGCCCGGCGGCCAGCTGACCATCACCACCGACGTCGAGAACTACCCGGGCTTCGCCGATGTCATCCAGGGCCCCTGGCTGATGGAGCAGATGCGCGAGCAGGCGGAGAAGGTCGGCACCACCATGGTCTTCGACCTAATCACCGAGGTCGACTTCACCAGCCGGCCGTTCACCGCCCGGGCCGATTCCGGCGATGTGTTCGTGGCCGACAGCGTGATCATCGCGACCGGCGCCCAGGCCCGCTGGCTGGGCCTGGAGAGCGAGGCGAAGTTCAACGGCCGCGGTGTGTCGGCCTGCGCCACCTGTGACGGCTTCTTCTACCGGGGCAAGCGGGTGGCGGTGATCGGTGGCGGCAACACCGCCGCCGAGGAGGCGCTGTATCTGGCCAATCTGGCGTCCGAAGTGGTTTTGGTGCACCGGCGGGACAAGCTGCGCGCCGAAGCGGTGTTGCAGGACCGGGTGCTGAACCACCCCAAGATCACCGTGATCTGGAACCATGTGGTCGATGAGATCCTGGGCGGCGACGGCCCGACCGACGGGGTCGAGGGCCTGCGCCTGAAAAGCACCACGGACGACACCACCCAGGACGTGCCGGTCGAGGGCATGTTTGTCGCGATCGGCCATGACCCGGCGACGCAAGTGTTCCGCAGCGCCCTCGCCTGTGACGCCGAAGGCTATATCCTGGTCAAGCCGGGCACGGTGGCGACCGACATTCCGGGCGTGTACGCGGCCGGGGACGTGACCGACAAGATCTACCGCCAGGCGGTGACCGCCGCCGGCATG
>CAYNRD010000054.1:0-9659 GCA_964399515.1 uncultured Mycobacteriaceae bacterium
CAGCAGGTGGAAAGCATGCTGTTCACCCTGTGGGATCTGGGGCTGAAGGTGGGCCATGCCGTGCGCACCGTGTCCGACAGCCTGCGCCAGGCCAAGGCGGACATCACCATCCGCACCGGGCTGCTTGAGCGCCGGTTTCTGTGGGGCGATTGCGACCTGTACGGCCAGTTGGATACCCGCTTCGCCAAGGAGGTGGCCACGGGCACCGGCTCCGACTTCATCGCCGCGAAACTGGCCGAACGGGATGAGCGGCACCGCAAGATGGGCGAAAGCCGATACGTGCTGGAGCCGAACGTCAAGGAGGGCAAGGGCGGCTTTCGGGACCTGCAAACCCTGCTCTGGATCGGCCAGTACCTGTATCCGATCCGGGTGCCCCAGGACATGGTGGCCAACGGGCTGCTGACCGACCGGGAGGGGGCGCAGTTCGTCAAGGCGATGACCTTCCTGCGCACCCTGCGCTGTCACCTGCATTACATCGCCGGCCGGGCGGAGGAGCGGGTGACCTTCGACGTCCAGACCGAGATCGGCGCCCGGATGGGCTACACCGACCGCGCCGGCACCAAGGCGGTCGAACGGTTCATGAAGCATTACTTCCTGGTCGCCAAGGATGTCGGCGCGTTGACCCGCGGGGTCTGCGCCCAACTGGAGGCCCAGGCCCAGAAAACCCCGCTCAGCGCGTTGTTCGGCTTCGGCGGCAAAAAGGACATCGACGGCTTTCCGGTCACCGACGGCCGCCTGGACGTGGCCGATCCGGAGCTGTTCCGGGCCGACCCCGTGGCGTTGTTGCGCATCTTTCGGGCGGCCCAGCTGGCCAAGATGGACCTGCACCCGGCGGCCCTGCGCCTGATCGGCCAAAGCATCGGGCTGATCACCCCGTCCGTCCGCCAGGATCCGGCCGGGCATACGCTGTTCCGGGATCTGATCGCCACGCCGCAGCGGCTGGAGCGTACGCTGCGTCAGATGAACGAGGCCGGGGTTCTGGGCCGGTACATCCCCGATTTCGGGCGGGTGGTCTGTCAGATGCAGTACGACATGTACCATGTCTACACCACCGATGAGCATACGCTGTTCGCCATGGGCATCTTGGCCCGGATCGAACTGGGCGAGGCCAAGGACAGCCTGGCCTTGGCCAGCCGGGAATTCGACAAGGTGCGCGGCCGGCGGGCGCTATACTTCGCCATGCTGTGCCATGACATCGCCAAGGGCCGGAACGGCGACCATTCGATCCTAGGCGCCAAGGTGGTCGACCGGCTTGGCCCCCGGCTGGGGTTCAGCGCCGAGGAGGTGGAAACCGCGTCCTGGCTGGTGCGCTGGCAGCTGCTGATGTCCGACACCGCCTTCAAGCGCGACATCGACGACTTCCAGACCGTGGCCCAGTTCGCCCATCAGGTGGCCTCGATGGAACGGCTGCGCATGCTGATGATCCTGACCACCGCCGATATCAGCGCCGTCGGCCCCGGGCGCTGGACCAGCTGGCGGGCGTCGCTGATCGCCCGGCTGTTCCATGGCGCGGCCGACCTGCTGCAGGGCGGTTTCGCGGCCAAGAATTACGACCAGCGCGTGGAAACCGCCAAACGGGCGGCCCGCACCGCCCTGACCGACTTCACCGAGGCGGAGGTCGAAGCGTTCCTGTCCAAGGGCTACCCGTCCTATTGGGTGGCCTGCGATCTGGAGACCCAACTGCACCATGCCCGTCTGTTGCGCCAGGCCGCCCGAGACGGCTCGCCCCTGGTGGTCGACACCCGCATCGACGCCCGCGCCGGCATCACCGAGATCACGGTGATCACCGGCGACCATCCGGGCCTGTTCTCTCGCCTGGCCGGCGCCATGGCGGCGGCCGGCGCCAACATCCTGGAAGCCAAGATCTTCACCCAGACCGACGGCACGGCCCTGGACGTGTTCACGGTCGAGGACGCGGCCCGGGGCGGCGCCTTCGACCAGCCCGACAAGCTGGCCCGGCTCAGCGTGATCATCGACCGCACCTTGGACGGCGACCTGCGCAAGCTGCACGAGGTGGTCGAGCGGCCGCCGAACCTGCCGCCCCGGGCCAGCGTGTTCACGGTCCAGCCCCGGGTGCTGATCGACAACGCCACCAGCACCACCCACACCTTGATCGAGATCAACGGCCGGGACCGGCCGGGGCTGTTGTATGAGCTGACCCGCACCCTGACCGGCCTGTCCCTGCAGATCGCCACCGCGAAGATTTCCACCTATGGCGAGCGGGCGGTGGACACCTTCTACGTCAAGGATGTGTTCGGGCTGAAAGTCACCAATGCCGGCCGGCTGGACAGGATCCGCGCCCGGCTGCTGGACACCTTGGGGGGGCCGGCCGACGACGCCGGAACCCCCAGCACCTGAAGGGGGCAGAGCGGGCGATGGCGAACCTGTTGATGCAAGTATCGGTCGCGGTCTCGATCGCGGCGCCGGCGCTGGCGGCGGTGGTGCTGATGCGCGCCGACCGGCTGGATTGGGTGGTCACGGTCTGGATCGGCGCCCTGATCGCCACCCTGTGGGCGGCGGTGGTGATGCTGGTGGTGCTCGCCGCCATGCATGGCCCGATTCCGGGCTGGGCCTGGGCGCTGCTGATCACGGCCCTGGCGGTGGAGCGGGGCTTGACCGGCTGGTGGCGCCGCCGTTACGGCCCCGGCTCGGACCGGGCGTGATCGGCGCCGCCGGGCTCCGGCTCGGCCAACAGCCGATTGGCCAGGGTTTGCACCGCCTCGGCCAGGGCCAGGACCAGAACAAACGCCAGGTAGGGCAGGATATAGCGCAGCTCCGGCCAGCACAGCGCGTCGATCCGGTTGTCGCCCCGGCAAAAATGGGTCATCCCGCGCCGCACCGTGCCCCATTCCGCCCACAGCGCCCAGTAGGCCAGCGCCCCGACCGCCAAGGCCAGGGCGACGCCGACGGCGACCCGGCCGACCCGGCGGGCGGTCCAAGGCGGGGAGGCGGCACTCATAACAGGCTCAACCCGTCGGGATCGACCTTCAGGATGTGCAGGCTGCCCCGCCGTTCGACCCGGCCGCGCGCTTCCAGATACAGCGAGGTGTAGTCCAGGTAATCGAACGGCAAGGCGGACCCGTCATGGTCGGCCAGCACCAAAACCGACCGGTCGCCGTCTTCATGCTCCAGGCTGTACATCGGCGGCACGCCGCCCAGCATGCACAGATTGGCGCAGGCCATGTGCACCTTGCCGTCGCCCGGCCGCATGGCGCCGTAATAGCATTTGCTGTCCACCAACTCCCCCTTCAGGGTGTAGGGGCCCAGATCCACCGGCGCCGGCGGCCGCCAGGCCAGCAGGGCCGGGTCGGTGGCGTCGGGATCGGCGGGCTCGATCCGGAAGGCGGTGATCATGTCGGCGTCCTCGTGCCGGACCAGCTTGACGCCGCGGACCGAGACCACCTGGCCGCCGAACGGGGCCGCCATCTCATCGGCACCGGATTTGTTGCCGCGCACCAGCACCACCGAGCGTCCGTCGGGGTATTGCGGGCCGGGCGGCACGTGCAGGACCGGATACGGCACAAGCTCCAGATAGCCGGTGAACGTCTCCGCCGGCCAGGCGGTGATCTGGTCCCCGGGCGCGCCCTGGCGGACGAACACCACCAGCCCCGCCCCCAGCGTGGCGGACAGGACCACCGGCACCAGCCACCAGAACAATCGGGCCAGCGGGCCGGGGATGGTCAGGTAGCCGACGAAGAAGGCGGTGCGGGCGCTTTGGGTCACGGCGCGGCTCCCTTGGCTTCGGACAGGTCGATCAACGGCCGCGGGGTGCCGGCCGGCAGGGGCGTGGGATCGATCAGGATCCGGCCGTCGGCGCCCAGCCGGGCATTGTAGGTCGGGATGCGTTCGGTGAACGGCGGCGGCGAACGGCCATTGGTCAGGTCGTATTGGAACCCGTGCCACGGGCAGGTCACGCAGCCGAACAGGATCTTGCCCTCCCCCAAGGGCCCGCCCTGGTGGGCGCAGACATTGGCCAACACGCCGATCCGGTCATCTTGACGGAACAGGGCCACCCGCTCCCCGCCGGGCATGGCGAACACCATGCCGCCACCATCGGTCGGCAGGTCCCGGGCCAAGGGGCCGGGAACCCAGTCGGCGTCGCCATCGGCCTGTGGGTCGCCGTCCCGCTCCTTCCAGGCCGCGGCCAGGTGCAGGGCCGCCACCGTCACCGGCAGGCCGGCCATGATCACGGTCAGCACCGGGTCCTGTTCGGTCTGCAGATAGCCGAAGGCGACATGGGCGACCACCAGGCCATAGGCCAGATAGACCGCCATGTGGATGCTCTTCCACACGGCCGCCCCAAACTGCCGGTTGATGAAGTCATGGCTGGTCGCGGCCATGACGAACAGGATCACCGCCGCCCCCAGCCCCAGCCACATGATCGGGATCGCCTGCAGGCTGCCCGTGGAGGTGTTGGAGATCAGCATGGCGGTCCAGGGATCCAGGTGGGAAAAGGCCAAATACCAATCCCGCACCCAGCCGATATGGCCGACCACCACCACGAACAGGGTCACGCCCAGATGGCGCCGGTTGTACAACAGCGGCAGAAAGCGCCGATCCAGCCGGGCCAGGGGGCCGATCATCAGGATCAGGCTGAACAGGAAAAACGCGCAGATGCCATAGGCGCGGATGCGCAACTGGTTGGGGTCGATCGGCTGGGGCCAGTCAACCAGGGTCGGCGCCAGGCGGATGAACAGGATGATGAACGCCGATACGGCGGCGATCATCGCCAGATCATACCACAGCTTATTCCGGTTCCACTGCACCGGGCGGTAGGCATGGGTCATGGCGCGCCCTCCTCCGCCGGTGGGGACAGGCCGGGCAGGGGCTGATGGCCGAACCGCTGCTCTTCGATCGGGCGGTCGGCCCGATAGGACAGGGCCACCAGCAGGATCAGCGGGATGCCCACGGCGTAGCCGGTCCACACCCAGCGATGGATTTGGCGTTGCCGGCGGATCATGCGGCGCCCCCGCCCCGGTGGCGGCGTTCCATGCGCCGCCACAGCACCAGCACCAGGGGCCAGGTGGCGACCACGCCAGGCGCCACCACCACCCGGAACAGGTAGCTGTCCCGCGCATCGGGATGCAGCGCGCCGATCCGCACACCCAGAAAGCCGATCGCGACCAGCACGCCGATCCAGAAATACCCCTGCGCCAGCCCCAGGATCAGGCTTGCCGCCGTCATCGCCCCCCTCCTGTCGCCACGCCGGCCCCCCGGCCGGTCAGCCGCCGGTCGCCACCACCCGGGCGTCGGCTTGGGCCGCGTCCGCATCGACACCATCGACCAGAATGAACTGCGCCTCCGACCCCTGCTGGCGGATGGCGATCAGCGCCTGGTATTCGGGTGAGTTGAACATGGCCTGGGCGGCTTGCGTGTCCGGCCACTCCACGATCACCAACCGTTTGTCGAAGCTGGGGCCTTCCAGGGTCTCCACCGCGCCGCCGCGCACCAGGAACCGCCCCCCGAAGCGTTCGATCAGCGCCGGCGTGCCGGCGGTGTACTTCTTGTACTGGTCGGGGTCCGTGACGGTGACCTGGGCGATCATATAGGCGGGCATGGTCGGTTCAAACTCCCAAACGGTCGGGGTGCCGGGCGGTCACGCCGCGTCCCGGTGCAGTTCCAAGGTCAACAGGGTTTCCAGCTCCGCCGCGATCGGGGCGGCGGTCGCCTCCAGATAGGCTTCATGGAAGGGCTGCGGCGGCGCCAGCGTCAAGAGTTCCATGATGCCAAGATGCCCTTCCCGGCCGGTCAGCGGCACCGCGATGATCGTCCGCGGCACCGCCGTGCCGGTGCCAAGCGCGATCCTGGGCAAGGGCGGGGCCGCCCCCGAGTCCGGCGCGGCGTCCGGCCCGGATGGGGCCGGTGCGGTGTCCACCCCCGGCGGGGCGGCGTCGCCGGCGGCATAGCCCGACGGCAAACCGTCGATCACCAGGTACCGGTCTTGGCGCAACGCTTCGCCCAGCAGGCCGTCGCCGATCGGCACCGTCTTGGGCCGGCCGGGCGGCCAGTTGTAGCTGGCCACCACCCGCAGCATTTGGGCATCGGTATCGACGATGTAGATGGCCGAGGACACCACCTCCAGGTCCCGGCCCATCTGGCTCAGGATCGCCGCGCACAGGTCGGACGCGGTCCGGGCGCCGCGCATGCGCCCCGACAGCTCCAACAGCGTGCTGTCCAGCTTGTCGCTGCGCCGTTGCTTGATCAGCGCGCGCTTGAACACCAGCAAGGCGCGGGCCAGCTGGCCCAGCTCATCCCGCCGGTCGGTGCCGCCAATGTCCACGTCCAGATGCCCCAAGGCCAGGCGGCGCTGGTTCTCGATGATCCGGCGCAACGGGCTGGTAATCTCCCGCCGAACGAAGCTGATCACGCCGATGAACACCAACACGGTCAGCACCACCAGCCCCGACGCCCCGACCAGATAGACTTGGATATGCTCGATCTCCGCATCCAACTGGCCGTGCAGGGATCGGGACAATTCAATTCCCAGCAGGTAGATTTCATCCAGCATAACGCCGCTGTCATCCAGCCACTGATCGACGGGATCCCGGACGGCCAGGGTCAGGTCGGCGGGCGATCCCGCCCGGCGCCAGGTCTCGAAGAAGCCCGCCTCGATGGCCAGGAACCGCTGGGCGAAGTCGCGCCCCAGCGTGTCCTGCTGCAAGAACGCCAATTCGCGCACCAGATGGCCCAGCCCGTCGATCCGGCCGCGCAGATGGGTAATCTGCTCCTGATCAGGCGCCAGCGCCCCGGATTCCGGCAACAGCACCAAGGCGGTCTGGAACCGCAGATCGCCGATCAGCCCGGCCCATCGCCACAGCGCCATGCGCAGCAGGATCTTCTGGGACAGGGTGGTTTCGGCGGTGGTGCCGATCAGGGAGAATTCGGACAGCCGGGCTTCCTCCCGGGTCTGCACGATCAGGTCTTCCAAGGCCTGGCGCCAGGATTGGAACACCGGTGACTGAACCGGCATGCTGGGCTCAAGCTGGCTCATCAGCCGCGCCCGTTCCCGGGCCAGGGTGCGCTGCATGCGCACCAGCGTGTCCAGACGGGTGGGCGACAACCCAGCCTCCGGCCCCCAGGTCTCGATATGCTGCTCCATGGCCAGCCGCGCTTGCTCGAACCGGTCATCGGCCAAATCGGCGGCCAGCAGGCCGAACTGCGCCCGTTCGGAATTCGGGTCGGCTCCGCGCAGGGCCTGGACGGTCAGCGCATCGCGCTCCAGCTCCCAATGGGCGGCGGCGTCGATGACCGTCGTCGAGGCCTCGGTGACGGAAACCGCGATGGTGATGCGGCCGATCACGCCGTTGGCCCAGACGGCCACCGCCACCGACCCCACGATCAGGGTCAGCGACAGGGCGGTGATCAGCAGCAGAATTTTGGTTCTGATGGACAAAACACCATCCCGGCCCCAGGGTGCCGGCGCACGGCGCCCGGCCTTTGAGCCCCACGCTATATCAGGTCGGCCCGCCCCGGGTCCATCCAGGTCATCGACCGAACCGCCCCATGTCCCTGTTGCGCGCCCTATTCACCGTCGGCGGCCTGACCCTGTTATCCAGGGTGTTCGGCCTGGTCCGCGACATCCTGACCGCCGGCATCCTGGGTGCCGGCCCGGTGGCCGATGCGTTTTTCGTGGCCCTGAAGCTGCCGAACTTCTTCCGCCGGCTGTTCGCCGAAGGGGCGTTCAGCGTCTCGTTCGTGCCGCTGTATGCCGGGCTTCTGGACCGCCGGGGCGCCGCGGCGGCCCGGGGCTTCGCCGAACGGGTGCTGGCGGTGATGGTGGCGGGCCTGGTGCCGCTGACCGTGCTGGCCGTGATCGGCATGGAGGCGATCATCACCGTGATCGCGCCGGGCTTCGCCGATGGGGACGCCCGGTTCGACCAGGCGGTCGCCTATGCCCGGATCACCTTTCCGTACCTGTTCTGTATGTCCCTGGTGGCGCTGTTGGGCGGCATTTTGAACAGCCATGGCCGGTACGGCCCGTTCGCCGCGGCACCGGTGCTGTTCAACCTGTGCCTGATCCTGGCCCTGTTGGGCTTGGCCGACCCGGTGGGGGATGGCGGGCTGGCCCTGGCCTATGGCGTGGCCCTGGCCGGGGTGGCGCAGATGGCCTTCATGGCCGTTTGCCTTGCCCGCGCCGGGCTGGATCTGCGGCTTGGGCCGCCGCGGCTGGGCCCCCAGGTCCGCCGCCTGGGGCGGCTGATGGCGCCAGGCGCGTTCGGCGCCGGGGTCATGCAGATCAACCTGTTCATCGATGTGGTGCTGGCCTCGTTCCTGCCGGCGGGGGCGATCACCTATCTGTACCTGGCCGACCGGCTGTACCAGCTGCCCCTTGGCGTGATCGGCATCGCCCTGGGCACGGCGGTGCTGCCGATGCTGAGCCGCCAGGTCCAGGAGACCGGCCCGGACCGGGCGGTCGAGACCCTGAACCGGGCCGTTGAACTGGGGCTGCTGTTGGCCCTGCCGGCGGCGGTGGGCCTGATGGTGATCCCGGTGGAGATCCTGGCCGTCCTGTTCGAGAACGGCGCCTTCGACCGGGATGCGACCCAACAAACCGCCGCCGCCCTGATGGCGTACGCCACGGGTGTCCCCGCCTATGTCCTGGTCAAGGTGTTCTCCCAAGCGTATTTCGCCCGCCAGGACACGGTCGGCCCGGTCAAGGTAGCGGTGGCGGTGACGGTGGTGAACACCGCCCTCAGCCTGGCCTTGATCGGCCCGTTGGGCCATGTCGGCATCGCGCTGGCCACCGGGCTGACCGCCTGGCTGAACGCCGGGCTGCTGTATTGGGGGCTGGCGCGGTCGGGCCGCATCCGCCCGGACCGGCAGTTGCTGGGCGTGCTGCCGCGGCTGGCCCTGGCGCTGGCCGCCATGGCGGCGGGTCTGGTGCTGGCGCGCCATGGCATGGCCGCACCGGACAGCCTGCTGGGTTTGACCGGGCTTCTCGCCGCCGCGTGCGCCTGCTATTTCGGCACCGCCGTCGCCGTCGGCGCGATCAGCGCCCGGCGCCTGCGCAGCTTCCGACAGCAGTGATGAGCGTTGCCATGGCCCAAGGCCGTATCCTGTCCGGCATCCAGCCGACCAACACCATGCATCTGGGCAATTACCTGGGCGCGGTGCGCAACTGGGTCGGCCTGCAGGACCAGTTCGAAACCCTGTACTGCGTGGTCGATCTGCACGCGATCACCGAGCCCAAGGAGCCCGAGGCCCTGCGCGCGGCGACGCGGGAGTTGGCCGCGACCCTGATCGCCGCCGGCATCGCCCCCGGCCGGTCGATCCTGTTCGCCCAGTCCAGCGTGCCGGCCCATTCCGAACTGGCCTGGCTGTTCAGTTGCCTGACCCCGATGGGCTGGCTGAAGCGGATGACCCAGTTCAAGGACAAGGCCGGCAAGAGCCAGGACACGGCCATGCACGGCCTGTTCGCCTATCCAGTGCTGATGGCCGCCGACATCCTGGTCTACCGGGCCACCCATGTGCCGGTGGGCGAGGACCAGAAACAGCATCTGGAACTGTGCCGGGAGATCGCCGGGTCGTTCAACCACCGCTACGGCACGGAGTTCTTTCCCCTGCCCGAACCGCAGATCTTCGGGGCCGCCACACGGGTGAAGAGCCTGCGCGCCGGCACCCGAAAAATGTCCAAGACAGACCCGTCCGGCATGCCCCGG
>CAYNRD010000055.1:0-9576 GCA_964399515.1 uncultured Mycobacteriaceae bacterium
ACATCATCCGGAGCAGCCGGTCGAACACCACCTCCAGCATCTGCTTGCGTTCGTAGCTGACCATGGCACTGTTGATCAGCGCCATGATCCCGGAATTGTCGCCGTCCCCTTCGCCGTCGGCGTCGAAGCCCAACAGGCTGTCGATTTCGTCCTGGTTCAGGACCCGGTTCGAGCCGCCGCCCGACAGCATGTCGAAATCGTCGAAGCCGCCGTCGTCGCCGCCCTCGGCCATGGCCGCCCATTCGGCGGCGACACCGTCCGGATCGTCCTCGTCAAAATCAGTGTCCGACATCGCCTTCGCCCCCCGTCACCGGCCAGACCCGTCCGGCCGCGCTACTGGACCAGCATTTCCCGGAACAGCACGTCCCGCACCACCGCCGGCGCCGCCGCTTGGTTGACCCGGCGCAACAGTTCCTCCCTCAGGCGGAACAGCCCCGCCGACCCCTGCAGGTCCCGCAGCTCCAACTCCCGCAGATATACCTGAAAATTGTCGATGATGCGCGGCAAGACCTGTTCGACGAAGCCGACGTCATCGGGGGAGTTCAACTCCAGGCTGACCGAAATGCGCAGGAAGTGGGTGCGCCGCTCGCCGGTGTTCAGGTTCACGGTGATGTCGGGCAGGTCGTAAAAGAAGCCCGGCTCCTCGAAATCGAGCGGCTCTTCCTCGATCGGGTCCTCGACCACCTCCTCGCCGCCGCCCAGGAACGGGTCCAACACGCCGGACACGTACACGCCGGCCGCCCCGCCGCCCAGCAGCAGCAACGGCAGCAGCACCAAGAGCACGATGCGTTTGCCGCTCATGCGCTTGGCCGGCGCGCCGTCCATCATGCCATCGACGTCATCCAATTCATCAACCACGGGCGTCCCCCATTGGTGCCGCGGCCCTCATGCGGCCTGCTACAGGTGAATCACACCCCCTGCCCGCGATCAAGGGTCGTGGGGGCCGCGCCCGGGCGGCGGGGGCGGGTCGGGCCGTGGGCGGCATCGGGCAGGAATTGCCCCGGCAAGGGTGGGGCCATCGGGCGGCCGCACCGGACCGCCCCCCACGCCACCAGCGCCGAGCCCGCCCATAGCACATTGATATTTAGTGTTTTATCGGTTTGGCACGCAATCTGCTTACACCATGGGCAAACGGCGACAATGATCGCCAAGGCCCGTTGGAGAGCGGGCCAATCAAAGAGAGTACGGACCGATGGAAAATTCGCTCATCGCGGCGTTGTCGCGACAGACATCGTTGTTGCAAAATTTGGACGTGGTCGGCCACAACCTGGCCAACGTCTCGACCCCGGGCTTCAAATCCTCCGCCGTGCTGTTCCAGGAATATCTGGACGGGCCCGAGGGGCGGCCCGGCCTGACCGAAGACGACAAGCTGTCGCTGGCAACCGATTTCGCGACCACCATCAACCTATCCGACGGCCCGCTGGAATTCACCGGCAACCCGCTGGACGTCGCCCTGCGCGGCCCCGGCTTCATGGTGGTCGAGACCGATGGCGGCCCCCGCTATTCCCGCTACGGCGCGCTGAATATCGACGTCAACAACATCCTGGTCGACACCAACCGCCTGCCGGTCCTGGACGTCGACAACCAGCCGATCGAATTCCCCGAAGACCCCGTGTCGATCGAAGTGCGGGGTGACGGCACCATCGTCGTGGATGGCGACGACATCGCCCAGATCCAGCTGGTCGAGTTCGAGGACGCCATGAGCCTCGAGACCCTGGGCGGTGGCTTGTACGTCTCCAACGCCATCCCGCAGCCGGCCGAGGACACCTCGATCGCCCACCAGTCCCTGGAGGGCTCGAATGTCGATCCGCTGCGCAGCGTGACCACCATGATCGAGGTCAACCGTGCCTACCAGGGCGCGCAAAGCCTGATCAGTGAAGAGAACGACCGGATCCGCAACATGTTGCGGCGCCTGGGCCAGAGCCCGAGTTGATGAGGGGCCCGTTCACCCCCCGGGGTGACGGGCCGTGAAGCGGGCGAACGCGTTCGGCCGTGGCAGTAACCCCGCAGGCGGCCGGAGCCGCCCGCACCATTGTCCAGTCGAGCCGCCCGGTTCGTTGGACCGCCGGCACCACCGCGCACCGCCCCGTCACGGGGCCCCGAGCGGCGGCGATCGATTGGAGGAGGAAGACACATGCGAGCTTTGAGCATCGGCGCCACCGGCGCCTTGGCGCAGCAACTGAACGTGGATGTGATCGCCAACAACATCGCCAACCTGGAGACGACCGCGTTCAAGCGCAGCCGGGTGGAATTCCAGGATCTGCTGTACCAGTCGATCCGGCGGGTCGGCTCGGCCTCATCGGACACCGGAACGGTGGTGCCGGCCGGCGTCCAGGTGGGTTTGGGCGTGCAGGCGGCGGCCACCTACCGCATCCAGGAGCAAGGCACGCTGGAGGTCACCGACAACCCGCTGGATCTGGCCCTGGACGGCAACGGCTTCTTCCAGGTGCAGCTGCCCGATGGTGAGATCGCCTACACCCGCGCGGGCGCCTTCCAGTTGAACGAGGACGGCGAAATCGTCACGCCGGATGGCTTCCTGGTCCAAGGCCCAGGCGCGATCCCCCAAGGGGCCATCGAGATCTCCATCAACGCCGAGGGCGTGGTCGAGGCGGCGCTGGACGGCCAGGTCGATCCGGTCAACGTCGGCCAGTTCGACATCACCACCTTCCCGAACCCGGTCGGGCTGGAGGCGATCGGCTCCAACCTGTTCCTGGAAACGCCGGCGTCGGGTGCCCCGATCGACGGGCAGGCCGGCGACGACGGCTTCGCGATCGTCCGGCAGGGCTTTTTGGAGAACTCCAACGTCAACGTGGTGCAGGAACTGACCAATCTGATCAGTGCCCAGCGCGCTTACGAAATGAATTCCAACGTCATCGAAACCACGGACGAAATCCTGCAGCGGGCCGGCCAGCTGAGCTAACCGCCGCCGCCCTAGGACCCGCCCCCCGGATCGGAGTTTGGATCATGCAACAGATCAGCGTCATGCTCACCACCGCCCTGGCCTTCGCGCTTGCCATGGCGCTCAATCTGGCCGAAGCGTCGGGGGCCAGCTTGCGCGACCGGGCGCTGGTCACCGGCGACCAAGTGATGTTGGGCGATCTGTTCGAGGGCCTGGACGTGGAGACGGCGGCGATCCCGGTCGCCACCGCGCCGGCCGACGGCCATGAGGTGGTCCTGCCCGCCGGGTGGATCGCCCGGGTGGCCCGCGCCTTCGACATCGGCTGGCGGGCCGATCGCCAGGCAGAAATCACCATCCGGCGGGTCACCGCCGCCGAACGGGCGCAACTGGCACAGGCGACGATCGCCTCGCTGTCGACCCAGATCGCGGCCGCCCAGGTATCGTTCCGGCCGCCCGAGCCCGAGCCGGCGCCGGCCCCCGAGCCGGTCGCGCCCGAACCGGAGCCCGAGCCCGAGCCCGTGGCGGCCCCTCCGGCCCCGGCCCCCGAACCCGTCGCCGAGGAGCCCGAGACGGTCAGCCTGCCGGTGCTGCGCCGGGCCGTGCGCCGGGGCTATGTCATCGACCGCGCCGACATTGTCTGGGCCGAGGTCGACAGCCGCCGGCGCATCGAAACCCTGGTCAACCGGGAGGCCGATTTGGTCGGCATGGCCGTGCGCCGCTCCCTGCCCGCCATGACGCCACTGCAACTGCACGACGTGGAAAAGCCGATGATCGTCAAGCGCGGCGACACGGTGGCCATGATCCTGGAAACCGGCGCGCTGTCGATCACCGCCAAGGGCCGGGCGATGGCCTCGGCCGGCATGGGGGACGTGGTCGAGGTGATGAACTCCGACAGCGGCAACTACATCGACGCGGTGGTCACCGGCCGCAACACGGTATCCGTGCGGCTGTCCAGCCACACCCTTCTGGCCCAGCAGAACTGACCCGACGCCCCGGCCCGTGAAGCGCGGCCGCCTTCGAGAAGAGGAGAGCACCATGATGAACAGCCTTCGGATCCAGGGCCCGTCCCGCCCGGCCCGCCATGTGATCGTGGCCCTGTGCGCCTCGACCGTGCTGGCCGCCTGCAACGCCGGCGAACGCCTGGCCAATATCGGCGCGCCGCCGGAATTCAGCCCGATCGACAACCCGGCCAACAGCCCCAACTACCAGCGGGTCCGCCTGCCCCAGCCGACGCCCAAGCCGGTGGTCACCAACAAGAACTCCCTGTGGCTGGCCGGCTCGGACGCCTTCTTCCAGGACCAGCGGGCCCGGGACATCGGCGACATCCTGACCGTGCTGATCGAAATCAACGACCAAGCCCAGTTGGAGAACGAGACCGACCGGGCCCGGACCAGCACCGAGGCGGCGAACCTGCCGGCCTTCCTGGGGCTGGAAAGCCTGCTCAGCGACGTCCTGCCCGACGCGGTCGATCCGTCGGATCTGATCGAGTTCGACAGCGACACCTCCTCCGAGGGCGAGGCCGAGATCACCCGGTCCGAACTGATCGAACTGCGCCTGGCCGCCGTGGTCACGGATTCCCTGCCCAACGGCAACCTGATCATCTACGGCCGGCAGGAGGTGCGGGTGAACTTCGAGGTCCGCGACCTGGAGGTCGCCGGCGTGATCCGGCCCGAGGACGTCACCTCGGCCAACACCATCAATCTGGACCAGATCGCCGAGGCCCGCATCGCCTATGGCGGCCGCGGCCAGCTGACCGACGTCCAACAGCCCCGCTACGGCCAGCAGCTTTACGACATCGTGTTCCCGTTCTGAGGTGCCGCGGCGGTCATCACCGCCGCCTGTTCCGCGAACGGTTTTCGGGCCCGTTCTCTCCAACGGGCCCGGCGTACCGGTGGTCGCTCCTGGCCGGGGCTCCATCGGCTCTCCATAGGTCCACCTCTCCCCTGGCACCGCACCCCGGCGCCAGGGGTTTTTTTTGGGGCAAATGGTACCTTTGCAGAGCAGGCGGGCGGGTGTGGCCAGCCCACCAGCACCGGTCAGTCGTCGCGCTGGGTGCGTTCCATGCGCTCGTGGCGCTCCTGGGCTTCCAGGCTCAGGGTGGCCACCGGCCGCGCTTCCAGCCGGCGCACCGCGATCGGCTCCCCGGTCTCGTCGCAATAGCCGTAATCGCCGGTCTCGATCCGGTGCAGGGCGGCATCGATCTTGGTGATCAGCTTGCGTTCCCGGTCCCGGGCGCGCAGCTCCAGCGAGCGGTCGGTTTCGGCCGAGGCGCGGTCGGCAAGATCCGCCTCCTGGATGCCGCCATCCTGGAGGCTGGCCAGGGTTTCGGTCGATTCCGCCAAAAGCTCCGTGCGCCAGCGCAGCAGCTTTTGCCGGAAATACTCCCGCATCACGGGGTTCATGAACTCTTCCTCGTCCGTCGGACGGTAGTCGGGCGGAACGAGGACCGACGACATCTCACCCATGATGGCACACCCTGTGTCTTGGTCGAGGCCCGTTCGGACCCGCCCACCGGCCCAGCGCTGACGCGCGGTCGGGGCGAACCTCGGGCGTTCTTAGCAAAAGCGGGCGCATGTCTAACAAGTCGGACCGGCCGCGACAATCGGCCAACTGCCGCAAACCGTGGCAATTTCAGGATTTTTTAGAATTAGACCGGTTTCAGGGTGCCGCGGGCATTGGGCACCCCCGGTGCCTACAACCCGCGTTTGGCCAACTCGACCTGGGCGCGCAGGTCGATCTCATCCAGGATCTCGGCGGCGCGCGGGTCCGGCGCATCGCCGCGCTGCTGGTCGACCGCCTGGCGCAGGGCGTTCAGATCCTGGTTGGACAGATCGCCGGACAGGATGCGCATCCGCACCTCATCCAGCTTCTGCAAGATCTCCTCGGCGCGGGCGCGGGCATTCGCGCCCATGCCAGAGGCGGCGTCATCGGCCCCTTGCAGGGCCAACAGCGCGTCGATCGACCCGATCGCCCCCGCCGCCGCCACGCCCGCCGCGGCGGCGCCATCGGCGCCGTCGGTGCTGGGGCTCTTGTCGAACTGGGCCGCGAAGGCGCCGTCGCCGGCCCGGCGGGCCTCGGACTTGCGCGCGGGCGCCGGGCCCGTTGGCGTTGGCGTGCGATCGATTTTCATGACGGGGCGAAGCTGCGCAGAATCGCACCGTTCAGAAAAGGTCCCATCGCAGCCGCCCGCCGCCGCATTGGCATCGGCCTTGCTGGCCGTGGTGTTCGGGCGCGGCCGGAACCAGCGCCCGCCGAACTTGGCACGAAACTGGCATGACACGGGGGCAATGACCGCCTCAAGGGCGGCAAATCGGGGCCGGAACAGCCCCATCGGACGGATCGGATCAGGATCGGAAACGGGTGATCGGAATGGGCCACTGGGGTCAAACATCACGGAAAACCAGGCAGAATCGCCGCTTTCGGGGGGCGTTCGGACGGCTGTTCACATGTCTTGCCGCCGGCGTGATCGCTTGGGCAGGATTTGCCGACCCGGCCAGCGGCAACAGCCGCATCAAGGACATCGTCGATGTGGAAGGCGTGCGGGACAACCTGCTGGTCGGCTACGGGCTGGTGGTCGGCCTGAGCGGCACCGGCGATGATCTGGGCAGTTCCCCCTTCACCGAGGAAACCCTGGTCAGCATGCTGGAGCGCCTGGGCGTCAATGTCCGGGGCTTGGACCTGGGCGCCCAGAACATCGCGGCGGTGATGGTCACCGCCACCTTGCCGCCCTTCTCCCGCCAGGGCTCGCGCATCGACGTCAATGTCGCCTCCCTGGGCGATTCCGAAAGCCTGCTTGGCGGCACGCTGCTGGTCACGCCGCTCTTGGCGGCCGATGGCGAGGTCTACGCGGTGGCCCAAGGCACGCTGGCGGTGGGCGGCTTCGCGGTGTCCGGTGACGCCGCCTCGGTCAGCCTGGGCATTGCCACCTCCGGGCGGATCCCCGAGGGGGCGATCATCGAGCGGGAGATCCCGTTCAGCTTCAACGCCCAGGAGGGCATCAAGCTGTCCCTGCGCAATCCGGACTTCACCACCGCCCGCCGGGTCCAGGACGCGATCAGCCGCTTCGTCGGCGCGCCGGTGGCCCGTGCCCAGGACCCCGGCACCGTGAGCGTGATCCCGCCCGCCGGCGCCGAGTTGATCGACCTGGTCACCGACATCGAACAATTGCAGGTGGTGCCCGATCAGATCGCCCGGGTGGTGATCGACGAGCAGACCGGCACCATCGTGCTGGGCGAGAATGTCCGGGTGTCCACGGTGGCCATCGCCCAGGGCAACCTGACCATCCGCATCAACGAAACCCCACAGGTGTCCCAGCCGGGCGCCTTCGCCGAGACCGGCGAGACCGTGGTGGTGCCGCGCACGGACATCCTGGTGGATGAGGGCGCGGAAAACCGGTTCGGCATCCTGCAGCAAAGCGTCAGCCTGCAGGATCTGGTCGAGGGGCTGAACGCCCTGGGCGTCGGCCCCCGGGACCTGATCAGCATCCTGCAGGCCATCAAGGCCTCGGGGGCTCTCCAAGCTGAAATCGAGGTGTTGTGATGACGGGTGGCCTCAGCTTCGACCCCGCCGCGGGCGGCCTGCCCCAACCGGGTTTGGAAAACGACCTGACCGTAAGGCGGCTCAACGGCATCGCCACCGCCGCCCAGCCCAGCTCGCCCGAGGAGGTGCGGCACGCCGCCGAGGAGTTCGAAGCGGTGTTCGTCAACCAGTTCCTGACCGAGATGTTCCGCGGCATTGATTTGTCCGCCGGCCCATTCGGCGGCGGCAGCGGCGAGCGGAACTACAACGATCTGATGCTGCAGGAATACTCCAAGGCCTTCGCCAAGACCGGGAGCTTCGGCATCGCCGACCATGTTGAAAAAGAACTGTTGCGCTTGCAGGAGGCTTTGTCATGACCGGATTGAACAGCGCCTATCGCGCCCGCGGCGGCCGCCATGGTCGGCGTGCGCCCCGCCAGTCGGCGGTCGATGTCACCGACCCCGCCATCCTGGTGCTGGTCAACAACACCATCCAGGCCATGACGGCCTTGGCCGACACCATGGACGCCGAGACCGAGGCCATGCGCGACATGGATATGGACGGCATGAAACGCCTGGCGGCGGCCAAGGCGGAGCTGTTCACCGCCTATCAGGGCCGGGTGGAGGCGATGGGCGACACCCGGGGCGTGCTGACCCAATTGGCCGAGGACGACGCGCGCGCCCTGCGTCAGGCGCGCGATCGGCTGATGCGGGCGACGGAATTGAACATGCGCACCTCCCAAGCCGCCCAATCGGTGACCAACCGGGTGGTCAAGGCCATCGCCCGCGCCGCCAAGGGCACCCAGGACCAGATCACCACCTATTCCAAGTCCGGCAAGGCCTATCAACGGGTCAACCCGGCCAAGAGCGCGCTGACCCTGGACCAGTCCCTGTGACCTCCGTGTTCGGCCAACCCATCGGGGTGCCCCCGGCGCCCCGCACCGAGAGGTGAGACCAGACCATGAGCCTCGTCGATGATTTGAGCGCGGCCGCCGCCATCGTGGTGCAGCCGCCCCGCGAGAGCCAGCCGGCCCCGGCCAACGCCAACAATCGGGGCGAGGACGGCGGCTTTGGCGCCGTCCTGGACCAGCAGGTCGCCGACGGCGAGGAGGCCCCCGTGGTCTCCACCTTCCAGGACGCCGAGGAGGAGGATCAGCAACCGGCTGACGGTCAGGCGCCCGCCGCCGTGGCCGAGCCGCGGCCGGAGCCGGAAGCGGCCGCCGCCGATGACGCGACCAGCCCCGCAACCGCCCAAGATCCCGCGGCCCTGAAAACCGCCGCCGCCGTCGGCGCCCTGACCAGCGCCGAGTCCGCGCGGCCGGTGGCCGAGACCCTGACCCAGCTGGGCCTGGAAGCGGCCGAGGTGACCCCCGAGATCGGCGACCTCGACCTGGAGCAAGACGCCGATCTGGGCGATGCCAGCCTGACCGACCTTGGCCCGACCGGTCCCGGCACCGTGCCGGTTGAGACCGCCGAGGACCGGTTGGCGGCGGCCGGCCTGGGCTTCGAGGACGGGGGTGAGGCCGAACCCGACACCGACCCGGCATCGGCCGCCCTGGCCGCTAACGCCGACGCCGGCACCGAAGACCCGGCGGCCGCCGCCCTGGCCCTGGACCCGGCGACCGCGGCGGCGGCGGCCCAAGCGGCCCTGGATGGCGCCGATAACGGCCAAATCGACGGCTCGACCGCCGTGGGCGCGACCCAGGACGCGGCCGCATCGGCCCCGACCGGCGCCGAAGACGCCGCCATCCAGGCGGCGGTGGCGGCCCAGGCGGCCCAACAGGCCGCGAGTGCCCAGCAAACCCAAAACGGCAGCCGCACGGCGGCATCCGATCCGGCCCAGCCGCGCGCCGCCCAGGCGGCGATCGCCCCGGCGGCGCCCGGCTCCGCGAGCCCGGGTGCCGGCATCGGCGATGCCGAGGCCACGGACGCGGACGGCGATCCGGCCTTCCTGGCCGATGACGGCGCCGGCGGCGGCGATGGCGAGCCCGCCTTCCTGGCCGACCAGGATGGCGGCCTGGCCCAGACCGACGATGGCGACGGCGCGGCCCCGGCGGGCGGTGCCGTTGGCGGCACCGGCGGCGGGACATCCGCGCTGGCCAGCTTCGCGGCCCATCTGGGTCCGGTGGCCGCGACCGCCGCGCAATCGGCGACCCCGCA
>CAYNRD010000056.1:0-9546 GCA_964399515.1 uncultured Mycobacteriaceae bacterium
TCAGTCGAAAACCCAATCAGAGCGGGTGCAATCCAGACCTTTCAATCAGTGATACGCCTTTATACGCGCAAAAATTGATATTTTTCACAACTTTTTGTGCACGTCAAAATAGCGGCTTGGAGCGTGCATAAATCGCGTTCATAAGAGTGCTATGGCAATGACGCGTTTTGCCAACGTTTTTGACATTCTTTGCCAAGATATCCACGATACCCCATCACAGGAGGATCAGCCGATGGCAACAATGAACGTGTCCCTGCCCGACCCCATGAAGCGCTGGGTCGAAGACAACCTGAAGAATGGGCGCTTCAGCAACGCCAGCGATTACGTCCGGCACCTCATCCGTCGTGACCAGGAGCGCACGGAGGCCGTGCAGGCGATCCAGCGCGCCATCGACGAAGGCCTGAAGAGCGGCGAACCAGCGCCCTTAGCCTTCAAGGCGTTCAAGGCGCAGATGCGGGAGCGTCATGGGCGCGGGTAAGCTGACCGATCTGCGGCTCACCCCTGCTGCCCGCGCTGACCTTGAAGCGATCTGGCTATACACCATGCAGAGCTGGTCTGCTAATCAGGCAGATCGCTATATCGACATTCTGGAAGACACCTTCGACCGGTTGCTGTTCATGCCAGAGCTGGGACGCGAGCGTGTTGAGTTCGTTCCCCCGGTGCGCCTGCATCTCAGTGGCGAGCACATCATCATCTACCGGATTGCGGCCGACCACCTTGTCATCCTGCGCATCCTTGGTGGCAAGCAGGATTGGGCGTCCATCCTCCGAGCTTTAGATCCATGAAATCCATTGGCTACGCCCGCGTTTCCACCACCGGCCAGACCCTCACCACACCAGCTTGAGCAGCTGACCGCCGAGGGCTGCGATCCAGGAGACCATGAGCGGCGCGCGGGCTGACCGGCCGGTCCTGGCTGATCGCCTCCAACAGCGGGCGGCGCAGCAGATAGTCGGATGAGAACAGGGTGTCTTCCGCCTCGGCGACACTCAGCGCCCGCTCACCCCGCTCAAGCACCCGCAAGGTCAAAAGCTGCCGCTGGTAGTTCCATTCATAGGCGGCCGCCGCCATCCCAACCGCCTCTACCCGCCCGTGCGCAGGCGCAGTAATGCCGCGATGTCCCGGTCGCCGAGCGGCTTGACGATATAGCCCTTCACGCAGGCCAGGCGGTCGGCCCGGGCACGATCATCGGGGTTGTCGGAGCTGGTGAACATCATGATCACGGGGTTGGCGCCCGCCGCGCCCAGGCGCTCCTGCATGGCTTGGGCGGTTTCAAACCCGTCCAAGCCGGGCATGTTGATGTCCATCAGGACCAGCGCCGGTCGGGTCCGGGCCGCCGCGAGCGCGCCGGTCTCCACATAAGCGGCCAGGAAATCCAGCCCGGATTCCACCTCGACGATCTCCCCGAACTCCGACCGGCGGCCCAAATGGCGGCGGGCCAAGTACCGGTCCATGGGGTCGTCGTCGACGATGATGGTCAGCCCGGGCGCGGTCATGGCACTGGTGTCTCCGGCTTCATGGGCAGGCGCAAGGTGAACACGGCTCCGGCGCCCGGGGTGCCCTCCCCGCGGATCGATCCGCCCAATGCCTCGGCCCACTGACGGACGATCGCCAACCCCAAACCGTCACCGGGGCGAGTCGTCAGTTTTTTGAACATACCAAACACGTCTTCGCTTTGATCGGCGGGAAAGCCAATGCCGTTGTCGGTCACGGAAAGTTCAAGCCAGTTCCGCGCCTGGCGTGCGCCCACCCGAACGCAGGGGTCGGGCTTGCCCGCGTCCCGGTATTTGGCGGCGTTCGACAACAGGTTTTCCAGCACCACCTCAATGGCTTGCGGATTGCACACGAACGGCCCATCCAGGCGCAGGTCACACTCCAGCCGGGGCGGTGCCGGATCGTTGACCGTGACCTGCCGCCACAGCCGGTCCACCGTCCCACCCAGGTCGATCGGCGCCGCCTGGGCCGGATCATGGCCGATCCGCGCCAGGCGCAGCACGCCCTCCACCTTGCGCGCGCTGCGTTGGCTCAGCTCCAGCAGCATGGTGAGGTTGGCCGCAACCTCGTCCAACTCCCCCCTGGCGAGGTCGTCCAAGCACAATCCCAGCATGCCGGTGATGGTGGACAGGGGCGCCTTCAGGTCATGGCTGGCCGAATAGGCGAACCGGTCCAACTGATCGTTCAGGGTCGCCAGCCGGGCGGCCTGGGCCTCGGCGGCCCGTTGGGCGGCCAGGGCCCGCTCCTTGGCCAGGCGCTCGGTCAGGTCGATGATCGTCGCCAGCACCAGCGACCGGTCCGCGGCCGTGACCGGCGTCAGGGCCACCTCCAGGCGGAACTGGCTGCCGTCCCGGTGCCGGCCATAGATCAGCTGGCCGGCCCCCATGGCCCGGGCCGTGCTGGCGGCCAGAAAGCCATCGCGCCAGCCCCGATGGGGCGCGCGCAGTTCCGGCGGCACCAGCAGCTCCACCGCGGCACCGACCAGTTCCTCCTCGGCATAGCCGAACAGTTCCCGCGCGGCCCGGTTGGCCGAGACGATGGCGCCGCCGGGCGCGACCATGATCATGGCCGTGCCGGCCGCCTCCAGGGTGGCGCGGGCCAGGGCCTCGCCCTGGCGGCGGGTGGAAACGTCGATGGCGGAGACCAGGGCCCAGACCGTTCCTTCGACCGGGACCGGCTCAAGCCCCAGCTGCAGCGGCACCGGCCGTCCGGTGCGGGTGATCCCCTCCAAATCCCGGCCGTGGCCCATCTTGCGCTTGGCGGGATGGCGGGCAAAGCCGGCGCGCAGGCCGGGATGGGCGGCCCGGGCCGCCGCCGGCACCAGGGCTTCGACCGCCAGGCCGGTCAAACCGCCGGGCGGGTATTCGAACATATCCTCGAATTCCCGGTTGGCCAGGCGGATCACCCCCTCGGCATCGACCAACAACAGCGGCACCGGCGACAGGGCGAAGGCCAATTGGTACTGTTCCGCGACGCGCATGCCTACTGCTTTCCTGCCGAACTGGCCATTGGGGCCAGCAGTATCGCGGCTTTCTTTATGGGACTTTAACGCGGCCCCCCTCGCCGCCGCGGCCCCCCTCGCCGCCGCGGCCCGAAACCGTTAGACTGCAATCGGTTGGGACGGGGACGGTCGCGTCACGGGCAGGGGGGCTCCGGCAATGGCGGGATGCGGACAGGGCGGTGGTCCGGGCGCGCGGCATCCCCGGCGGTGTCGTGTGGGGGCGCCGGGCCCCCGCATGTTGGCCGTGGCTTATCTTGGCCTGGTCCTGCTGCCCCTGGGTCTGGCCGCCGCGGGTGCCCGCCCGCCGCGATCGGTGCTGGACGAACTGGCCTCGGGCCTGGGCATGCTGGCCTTCGCGATCATCCTGGTCGATTGCACCTTGTCGGGCCGCGTTCGGGGGCTTTCCGGCGGCATCGGCATGGATGTGACCATGCGCATGCACCAGTTGATCGCCCGGACCGCCCTGGCGGCGGCCTTGCTTCACCCCATGCTGTACCAAGCCGCCTGGAATCCGCCCTATCCGTGGGACCCAAGCCGGCTACTGACGATCACGGTGGACATGTCGGCGCTGTGGAGCGGCATCCTGGCCTGGGTGCTGTTGCCCGCCTTCGTCATCATGGCGATGACGCGCGGGCGACCCGGGTTCGGGTATGAGGTTTGGCGGCTGACCCACCTGTTGGGCGCGCTGGGGATCGCGGGCCTGGTTCTGCATCACGCGCTGGCCGCCGGCCGGTACGCGGCCGATCCGGTGCTGGCCTGGGTCTGGATCGTGTTGACGGCGGTGGCGGTCGCCACCGTCCTGTGGGCACGGGTGGCGGCACCGTTTTGGCGGCTGGCGCGGCCGTGGACGGTGACCCGGGTGGCGCGCGTCGCCGACCGGATCTGGCGGCTGGAGATCCGGCCCCAGGGCCATCCCGGGCTGCGCTTCGAGGCCGGGCAGTTCGTGTGGCTCACGGTCGGCCACGGCCCGTTCGACCTGCGGGACCACCCGTTCTCGATCGCGTCCGCGCCGGCGGAGGGTCCGGGGTTGATCTTCCTGATCAAGGAACTGGGCGACTTCACCCGGCGCTTGGGCGGGATCGCGCCGGGCACGCGCGCCTATGTGGACGGGCCTCACGGCACCCTGACCGTGGCTGGCCGGGACGCGCCCGGGATCGCGCTGATCGGCGGCGGCATCGGCATCGCACCCATGATCGGCCTTTTGCGCCAGCTGTCCTTGACCCGGGATCCCCGGCCCCGCTGCCTGGTCTATGCCGACCGGCGGGAAGACCAGTTGGTGGGCCGGGACGGGCTGGCCGCCCGCGCCGCCGACGGCCTGAGGGAGGTGGTCTTGGTGCTGCAGGAGCCGCCCGCCGGCTGGCGCGGCGAGACCGGCCTGGTCGATCGCGCCCTGCTGCAGCGGCTGTTCACGGACCGGGGGCGGCGGGACTGGCTGTATGTCCTGTGCGGCCCGCCCGGAATGCTGGACCGCGTCGAGGATACGCTGATCGCCCTCGGCGTGCCGGCGGATCACATCCTGTCCGAACGGTTCGACTATGATTGACCCGTCCGGGCGCCTGGCCAGCCGACACCGCCGAACCCGCGCCTGGTGGCTGCTGACCCTGGCGGCGCTCGCGGCCCTGCTGGCGTTCGCGCTGCGGTAAGGGGGCGGTGGGCCGCCCTGCCCCCACCCTCGTCAGATCATAACCACACCGTCCCCCGGATCGGCAAACCCGCCCACCGGCGCGATCTCCAGGGCGCCGAGGCTGTCCTGCAGGACCTCGGCGGATGACAGGGGGCGGTCGAGCAACCGCACATCGGCGATGGTGCCGTCGAAGAAGTCCTTCAAATTGTCGGTGGTGCCGGTGGGGCGTTGCACGGCGCTGGCGCCGAGGATCAGGCTTTCGCCATTGTTGGCCATGCCGGGAGCGAAGCTCGGGTCCAGCTCCTCTCTGTCGGCCAAGGTGCCGTCCACGTACAGGGCCGCGTCATCGGGCGAGAAGGTGAAGGCGACCGTGTACTGTTCGCCCGCCACCAGGTCCAGGTCCCGGGTCTTCAAGTGTACGTTTTCCTCGGTCGACTGGTAGCGGACAACCAGATCACCGCGCGTGTCGAACGTCACGGTCAGGTGGCCGCCATCCTGGAAGGTGCGTGCATCCTGGGAGAGCAGCGCCTGGGTGTCGCCGCCCACCCGATCGGCCACGAAGCCGAACAGCAGCGTGCCGCCTTGCCCCCAAATGCCAGCCGCCGGTGCGATTTCAGCGAAACTGCCGTCGCCGGACAGCACCACCTCGGCCAATTCCGGCACCACTCCCGCGTCCAGCAGGAAGGCGGGCAGCGGCACGGCCTGGGCATTGGTGGCGCCGAACTGGCCTTCGACCTCGGCCAGAAAGGGGTTGGTCACGAAGCGTTCGGGGTTGGCGACCACCTCGCCCGGGTCGCCCTGATCGTCCCGGGAGTCATAGCCCAGGAAGGTCGAGCCGTCGGACAGGGTGGAGACCTTCGGCGTCCCTTGCAGGTATAGCGCGTCCTGGATCTGGTCGATGGTCTGAACGATGCCGTGGGTGGCGCCGTCCTCGACCAGCAGGTCGGCCTCGGACACGGGATCGCCGAACACCACCACCTGGCCGACCAGATCCAGGGTGTGGGCGCCGCCGCCACCATGCTGGCGGGAGATCAGGGTCAGGATCGAGATCAGGTCGTCCTCGGTCCCGTCGCCGTCGGAGTCGATCCGCTTATGGGTGATTTCCGGATCGACTGTGTGGCCGACGATCGCGATGCGGTCCTCACCGGATGTGAAATCGCCGATCACGTCGATGCCGACGGCGTCCACCCAGTGGTCGTGCAGGTTGTCATTCTCCCCCGCCACGCCGGCCCAATCGATGGTGCGATCCTCGTTGACGTGCTCGACAATGAACCTCCGTTTGGCGTTGATTTCCGGATTGATCAGGAAGGTGTCGTTGCCGGCCCCGCCGATCAGGATGTCGTCGGCCACCAGGGGCTGACTCTCGTAGCCGATCAGCTTCAGCCGCTCGGTGTTGACCTCCTCGAACGCGTCGCCGCGGGTCGGCTGGCCAACCATCAGCTGGCCGATGCGCTGTTCGCCCGCGTCCGACCGGCTGATCAGCAAGTCGTCGCCGGCCCCGCCCAGCAGCAAGTCGCTGCCGAAGCCGCCGTCCAGGGCGTCGGCGCCGTCCCCGCCCGCCAGCCGGTCGTCGCCATGGGCGCCATACAGGCTGTCCGCCCCGTCCGAACCGTCCAAGGTATCGGCGCCGTCGGTGCCTGTGACCGACGCCGGCGCGGGCTGGACCCCCGCCAACCCGGCGATTTGCGCCGGGGCCAGCACATCGGCGGCCGAAAAGCCGCCCGCGACCACAAAATCGTCGATGCCGCCGTCGAAGGCGCACCGCAACTCATCCCGATCGGCGGCGATGTCCTGGGGGGTTGCGGTGACTTCAGTGCGGGCGGTGTCGGCCCCCAGCACGAACGGCTTGTCGTTATTGAACAGGTAGGCTTCCGAATGCAGGCTTGGGGAGTCCTCATTGCCCTCGACCCGGATGAAGGCCGTGTCCGGCACCGGAACGCCATCGACGTACAGAACCACGCCGCCCTCGGCGCTGAACGACACCGCCAGATGAGTCCACGCCCCTTCATCCAGGTAAGCGGCGGATGTGATCCAGGCTTTGTTCTGGCCGCCGTCGCCCTCGGCGAAGCGCAGGAACAGATGGTCGTCATCGTGCCCCAGGAGAAAATGGCCGCCATCGTCGGCCTCGCGCTCATCCTTGGATACGAAGATGCCGGTGCCGTCCAAATCATCCGGGTGCACCCACAGTGCGATCGTGCCTTGCAACAGTTCGAACCCGGGGGCGTGCTCGATGAAGCCGAAGCTGGTCTCGCCGTCGAAGTCCAACGCGTCGTCGCCGGGCTGGCCGGTGACGCCGGGCCGGGTCGAAGGGTCCGTGGCCAGCCCCTCCGGAGCCGCCAGCGGACCCACCGCAAGCAAGGGTGTCGCGCCGGCGCTCAAACCGACGTCTGATTGCAGATCATCCATGATTTCCCCCTCATTTTGAAAAGCAGCCGTGATCCCCATCACGGTGAATGCTGCCGGCATTTTTTTATCAGTATTTCAAATTCATTTATAACTATCCGAAAGGCTGGCACTTTTGCATTAAATACTTGGCAAATTATCTTGAGTTTTCTCGAAATCGATTCGTGCGGCAGACAGTGTGGTCAACGCCGTCGCTTCGGACCCCGCCAGCCGGCTCCGACCCACCCGGGCACGCATGACCGCGCCTGGGCGGCGCCTACCGGTGGCGCAACTGATCCTGGATGGGCAGATCCGAGAAACTGACGCCGATATGGCGGCGGTAGATGGCGTCGATGGTGCCGTCCAGCAGCATACGGGCGATTTCCAGATCCATGCGCGCCAACAGGTCGGCCTTGTCCGGGCGGACCTGGAAGTACAGCGGATGGGCATGGATCACGGGGGTCAGGTAGCGCACCGCCATGCCGTCCCGATCGGCGATATGCTTGAAGGTGACGATGTCGCCCAGGGCGACATCGACCCGCTCCCGGATCAGCAGTTGCAGAAGCGCGGTCTCGTTCCGGGCCCGGTGCAGGGTGTCGGGGTCCCGCTCGGCCAGGTGGGCGCTGGCCGGGCCCGGATACTCATACCCGGCGATGGCGCCCAGGAACTGGCCTTCGACCGGCCCGAACCCTTCATACAGGGTCAGCGGGCTGGTCTCCCGCACCCACAGGGTGGTCACGTAGTACAGAAACGTGTTGCGGCCGTGCACGAACACACCGTCCCGGGCCGAGCCATCCATGATGCCGTCGAACACGCCCTGCTCGGCTTCGGCCAGGCAGCGGGCCCACGGCACCTCCGCCATGGACAGGGAAATTCCGGCCCGCTCCGCCGCCTCCCGCAGGATATCGGGGGAAATGCCGAGCGCCTGGCCATCGACCGTGCGGGAATAGGGCAGGAATTCGCTGTAACACAGGCTGAGGGTCGAGCCCGCCTCCGGCGTGTCCGCCTGGGCGGGTGCGCTGGCGCCGTCGGCGACGGCGGTAACGGCAATGACACAGGCCAGGGTCCGCAACCAACGACGCATGACGAAACTCCATCACGGGGGTTCGACGCGGGTGTTCATAGCTGGGGTTCGCGGGGACGATCGCGCGGCAAAACCGCGCGTGCGATCAGGGAGGGATGAATAGCACTTTTCGAAAAATTAGCGGATTCGATTATCCGTGATGACGCGTGACCCGAGACCCCGGAAAACCGGCCCATCGGCGCCCCGGCATGGCACCGGTCTTGCTTGCTTGGCGGCGCCGCCGGGCGAAGCCCCGGCCACAGCCGTTGAAACGGGTCACCCCATGCCCCACTTTGTCCCTTGCAGCGCCCTCCGGGGCTGCCGATCTGGCGCCGGCGTCGTCGGGCCAGGATCGCCATCGGGGCGGCAAGGATTGCCGCCGGGCTCGCTCGTGTGAGGAGGCCTTGGTCATGACCCGTCTGTCCCTGTTGAACAGCCCACTGCTGGTGGGGTTTGAACAGTTCGAGCGCACCCTGGATCGGGTCACGAAAACCGCCGGGGAGGGATACCCCCCCTACAATATCGAGCAGATTGGCCAGGACCACCTGCGCATCACCCTGGCGGTGGCCGGTTTCACGCTGGATGACCTGACCGTACAACTGGAAGACAATCAGCTGGTCGTGCGCGGCAAGCAGGCGGACGACCCCGACCGGGTGTTCCTGCATCGCGGCATCGCCGCCCGGCAATTCCAGCGCGCCTTCGTTCTGGCCGACGGCATCGAAGTGGCCGGCGCCGAACTGGACAATGGCCTGTTGAACATCGACCTGATCCGCCCCCGGCCCCAGGCCGTGGTGCGGACCATCGACATCACGCGCCCCGATACGGCCGGGCGGCCGAAAAAGACCGTCGATGTATCTCCCAATTGACGCAGGTGCGAAACCGCGCCCAGGATACCCTCAAGACCCAACGGAGCAGCAAGATATGGATACCCGGTCCCAAACGCCCCGTGACGCGATGAGCAGTCAGGATTTCGCCGCCCTCGGCCAACAAGAGGTGGCCTACGTCAAGCCGGCCTCAGGCAATCAGACCCGCGGCTATACGGTCCACTCCGCCGACGGCACCCAATTGATGGCCGTGGCCGAATGGGACTTGGCCTACGCCGTGGTGCGCCAAAACGATCTGGAGCCGGTCGCCGCGCACTGAGCATCTGGGGGTGGAACGCGCCGGTCAGCCCGCCGACAGCGCCCGGGACAGCCGCTCGGCGGCGTCCCGGACCAGGTCGTGGGTGGGCGCGAAGCACAGCCTGAGATAGCCTTCCCCCCCGGGCCCGAAGGCGCTGCCGGGTGCCAGGCCGACATTGGCCTCATCGACCAGCCGCATGGCCAGGGCCCGGGAATCGCCGGCCCCATCCACGGCGAAGAACAGGTAGAAGGCGCCGGGTGGCACCGCGAACCGCACGCCCGGTATCCGGCCCAAGGCCTGGCAGATGATGTCCCGCCCACCCCGGCACCGAACGACGAACCGGACGATATCCCCGTCGCCCTG
>CAYNRD010000057.1:0-9534 GCA_964399515.1 uncultured Mycobacteriaceae bacterium
AAGACCGGCCATCCCATCCGCTGCACAAAGCCCTTGAACTCCTCGCGCCCGGTGTAGGAGCCCTTGGCGAAGCGGTTGCAATCCGGCGTGATGATAATCTCATCGACTTCTACGGGGATCCCAGGGTTTGGGGTCACGGCCATGGACGGGGACCGGGAGGCCGCCCTGGCACTGGACCGGGCCGCCCGCCAGCGCTGGCCGGATGGGCGCCTGCGCGCCCACGTCCGGGACCTGCACCGGAACCCGGTCTCGGGCACGGAGTTGGACGGCATCGATGCCGTGGTGTTCGACCCGCCCCGGGCCGGCGCCCGGGACCAGGCGGCGGCCCTGGCGGAGAGCGCCGTGCCGATGGTCGTTGCGGTCTCCTGCGACGCCAAGACCTTCGCCCGGGACGCGGCCCTCCTGCAGGCGGGCGGCTACGGGTTGGACACGGTCACCCCAATCGACCAGTTCCGCTTTTCGGCCCATGTGGAGATTATCGGGCTGTTTCGGCGCGATTGAGAGCGACGTTGGTACGGTGCCTTTCTGTCAAAGCGGCATACATCCCGTCATAATCTGGCTTCCAACGCGCGAATAGGTAATCGCATCCAATGAACATCTCAGGCATTTGTGTCTTGCCGTGGGGGTGCCCCTCATATGGGCATCCATCTTCAGGGTTTATATTTCTCATAACCGGATAAAAGTGTTTGGCGACTGAATAGAATCTCACAAACATTCCAGCATAAAAATCCTCAATTATCTCCTCTTTCATTTCATTATAATCAATTGAAATCCAAATCTGTTCAAAAAAATTCGAAATTCGGAATAACGCTTTTTTTACTTCTTGATCTTCTTTGTAATGTGAAAAGTAAATAATGTAAGCTTGTTTTTTCATTTGACCGCTTGTTAACTGTTTTTCGAAAAACCGATCACGTACTAGCCGCATGGCAGGGAAAAAGTCTTCTTGGTCTTTAGATTCTTTGATCATTTCGAATGCCCGGTTACGTGTGACATCCAAAATTGAAATAGCGTTGCTCAGCAGAACGCCAGCTGCAAGGAAGATAGCAGAAGCTGCCAAGATCAACCCTTGAGGGTTTTGTGCCACAGTTCGTTCAATCTCTTGTCCTGTTTCATCCAGCCGGACTTGACTGTTTTGAGAATCAAATGGAAAGTAGAATTGCAGCAGAGCATATAATAAGATTATGCTGCCACATACAAAGAATATGAAGGAAGCAATAAGAAGCGTTGTGGCCGAAAAACGTCGACTCAAAAACCTCTTTATCTTTCTAACCATGAAAAAGGGACGGCGATTAAATGCCGTCCCCTCCACCTGAGTAATTCATGTTATCCTCCTTCTGTAGGTTAATGTCTTTCAGTGCCTCACAGAGTCTCGACCGACTCCGTCAGGCTCTCAAAGAAACTTGTTTATGTCAATGGAAATAACCTTTTTTGACCCAGCCAACCGTACGAGACGTCTTTTACCGCAACAGCACCGAAACCGTATTGAAAGTTTCGTGTCGACGTTATATGGGGCCGTTGCCCACTAACCTAACCCACATCCTCGATGAAGCGGATCAGGGGGTGCCAGTCTGAGCGGGGGGCTTCGGCGCGTTTGGCGGTCAGGTCGAACAGGCCGACGCCGTGTTCGGCGGCGTCGGCGTAAAGCGCGCTGTCCCGCAGGCGGGTGACCACCGCATGGCCCAGATCGGCCAGGAACGCGTCCAGGCGGGTGGCCGCCCGGGTGCGCGGCTTCAGCCGGTTACCGACCACCGCCACGTCCTTCTTGCCCTTGCGGATCGGCTTTAGCTCATCGATCTTCTTCAGGAACCGGGCGGTCGCCGCCTCGTCGAAGGCGCTGGGCAAGACCGGCAGCACGATGACATCGGCCCGTTTGATCAACGCCTCGACCCGGGCGATCTTCAGCGCCGCCGGCGCGTCGATCACCAGCCGCTGGGTGCCGGCCGGCATGGCGCCATCGGATTTCGACCAGTCGACCGCGTGCACCCGGGGCCGGTCGCGCGGCCGGCGCTTGGACCAGTCCAGGCTGGATTTCTGCCGATCGACATCGGCCAGGGTGGTGGTGAACCCGCCCGAGGCGAAGGCCGAGGCCAGGCCGGTGGCGATGGTGGTCTTGCCGCAGCCGCCCTTGGTGTTGGCGACCAGCACGGTCAGCATCGGGGACCCTCCCAAGGGCTGTGGCGGGGTGCCGTCATCCGCGCCAGAACGGGCGTTCGGCGGCGAAGTCTTGCCAGTCCCGGTCCAGGCGCGGCAAGGCCTCCGCCAATTCGCGGGCGTACCAGCCGGTGACGATGCCGGCCCCCGTGCCCAGGCGCCGGGCGTCCGCCCCGCGGGCCCCGGCGGTCAGCCGGGCCAAGCCCTGTTCGGCCACCGCCACGTCGTTCAGATGGCCCAGATCCTCCTGCAAGGCCTTCAGCCGGGCCAGATAGGGGGCCATGCGCTTTTTCGGGTACAGGGTCCGGAAGAAATCAACCGCGTAGCGCAGCTTCTTGACCGAGATGCGCAGGGCGTGCTTGGCCTCGATCGGCAGGTCGGCGAAGCCCCGGCCCCGCTTTTTCACCTGGCGGTGCCGCTTGTCCAGGCAGCGGGCGGCGAAGCCGGCCAGGTCGCGCGCGTGCGCGGCCTCGCCGGCGCCCTGCAGCCAGGCCCGGCTCTCCAGCCACAGGCCCAAACGGATCTGCAAGTGGCCATAGCGCGGGTCCCGCAGCGCCGCGCGCACCGGCCCATGGGCGACTTCCCGGGCCCGGGCCGCCCGCTCCATCAACCGGTCCAGATCACCCACGTCGCCGCCGCCCGCGGCCAGCTTGGCCGCCACCGGTGCGATCAGGTCCAGATGCAGCACATCGGCGTCCCGGGCCGGGCCCAGGGCATCGGCCAGCCATTTCACTTCCCCCGAAAGCGCCCGGCGCTGCGGGTCGGGAATCACCGGGGCGAACAGGGTCAGGGCGGCGCGCAGCCGGCGCAGGGCCACGCGCAACTGGTGCACGCCCTCGGGGTCGGTGCCGTCGAAGGCGCTGTCCTCATTGGCCAGCCAATGGTCAAACGCCGCCCGCACCACCCGGTCCAGGGCCGCCGACGCATCGGGCGCCGCCGCCAGGTCCGGCTCGACCGCGCGGACCGGTTGGGCGCTGTCCAAGCCGACCAGCCGATGGCCATGGCGGGCCTTGCTGATCGTGTTCAGCCGCACAGGCACGACCGCGGCGATCTCTCCGGCCAGGCGGTACAGATCGGCCGGGTCGCCGGACAGAAGCTCCAACTCGATCTCATCCAGCGCCCGCTCCCCCAAGGCGCAGGTGACCCGGCCGGAATCAAAGCACAGCTCGATGCGAGAGCCCCAGGCGCCGTAGCCGGTGATCACGGTCGCCTGGCGGCGGATCTGGGTGGTGAACAGCTCCTCCAAATCGCCCGGCAGCAGCAGACCGGTGACCTCCCGCGCCGCGGGATCGGTCAGCGCCGCCGGCTCGGGCCGGGGGCCGGTGATCGGCACCTCCCATTCGCCGCGGACCAGGCCGGCGCCGGCGCTTTCGGTCTTCAGGGTCTGGACCCAGTGTGGGCCGCCCGGCCCCGGCATTCGCCGCACCCGCAGCCCCGCCCCACGCCGGAACAGCCGCCGGTCGGGGGTGTCGTAGTACCGGCTGACCACATCCTTCGCCTTGGGGGGCGACGCACCCAGGCGGGCGAACAGCCCGGCCTCGGCCAGCCGGTCCAGCGCGTCACGCGGGGCGGACAGTTTCAGCTCGACTTCCCCCGGCGCGGCGCGCTCGGCGGCCGGGGCGGCGTCGCCCTCGGCACTGACCCCGGCATCGGGGGCGGTCACGGTCACCAAATCATGGGGCCTTTCACAGGGGATGACCCGGAAAAGCATGCTTGATGTGACAGTTTTATGTCAATCGCCATAAGCGCATGAAATGCGCTTATAAGATAATTCTAATTCACACGCGGTCCGCCTCACGCCGACGGCTTGTCGTAGACGGCCAGTTTCGACACGAAGACGACGTCGGAATAGGCCGGCACCAGCCCGTGTTCGCTGAACAGCTCATCCAGGTCCTGGCGGGTATAGTCATCATAATAGGGTTCGTGGAACGCGGTCGGGAAGTAGTCCAACATCTTGTCGAAGCCGCCCCGATCGTTCCGTTGGACCGAATCCATGAAGATCATCCGGCCGCCCGGTTTCAACACCCGGGCGAACTCCGCCACCGCCTGGGCGCGGATCTTGCGCGGCAATTCGTGGAACAGGTAAATGCTGGTGACCAGGTCCTGGCTGGCGTCCTCAATCGGCAGCGCCTCGGCCTTGCCGTCCACCACCCGCACCGGGCCGGGCCCGCGCCGCCGGCCCAGGCGCCGGCGCGCCTCCGCGGCGTAGTGGGGCGACAGATCCACACCGGTCAGCGCCAAGGCCGGCCAATTGTAGCGGACGTGGCACAGGAACTGGCCGGTGCCGCAGGCCACGTCCAACAGCTGGGCCTGGGCGGGGTCGCGGCCGGCCATGAAGTCGGCGACCGGCACCAGGCACATGCGCCGCATGACATCGGCCACGCCGGCGAACAGCACCTCGACCTGGTGGTCGTACAGCCGGGCCGACCGGTCGGACAGATAGCCATCGGTCTGGTAGTGGAAATTGCGCGTGTAATAGGCCGGCAATCCCTTGGGCACGTCGGCCCCCTCGCGCAGCTCAAGCCCGTCGGCAAGGGCCCGGCGCCGGTTGACCGCCGGCAGATCCTGGAAGAAGGCCCGCGCCTCCCGCACCACGGCGCTGGGCCGCCGGACCAGGTCATGGGGCATCCGGTAGGCGCCGGTTTGGATGTTGTGCCAGTCCCGGGCCAGGACCGTGCGCAGTTCCCGCAACAGGCCGTTGAACCCGGGCACGACCAGCGCGGGTGCCGAGGCCGACGCGCCGGCGCTGGCCGCCGGTGCGGTCGCCAGCGCCCGTTCGATCTGCCGGCGGGAAATGCGCGCGGCGGCCAGGTACTGTCCGTAATAGGTCACGAACCGGGCGGCTTGGGCGGCGGTGTACGCGGCCCGGCCGAACGGCCCCCGCTCGATCCTGTCCAACACACGGGGCCGGCTGGCCATGGCACTCTCTCCTTGGAGCAGGGTGGTGCAAATGCACCAGGATATGAACCGGCGCCGCCGGGGAGCAAGCGGGCTTGCGGTCGCGCGCCGGGCTTGGGACAAGCGGGGCCGCCATGACAGCACTTGACGTCATCATCCCGGCCCTGAACGCCGAAGCCCGCCTTGCCGCCTGCCTGGAGGCCGTCGTCTCCGGTGCCCGGGCGGGGCAGGTGGCCCGGATCGTGGTCGCCGACGGCGGCTCGACGGACGGCACGGCGGCCGTGGCCCGGTCCCGGGGGGCGGCGGTGATCGCGGCCGCCCGGGGCCGGGGCCGGCAATTGGCGGCGGGGGCCCACGCGGCCACCGCACCCTGGCTGATGTTCCTGCACGCCGATACCGTGCTGGCGCCGGGCTGGGGGCGGGAGGTGGCCCGGTTCATCGACCGGGCGGGCCCGCGGCCCCGGGCGGCGCATTTCACCCTGGCCTTCGACGACCCGCACCCGGCGGCCCGCCGCATCGCCCAAATCGGC
The DNA here is from genome assembly GCA_964399515.1 of uncultured Mycobacteriaceae bacterium. Classification (GTDB taxonomy): domain Bacteria; phylum Pseudomonadota; class Alphaproteobacteria; order DSM-16000; family Inquilinaceae; genus CAYNRD01. The sequence continues at coordinate 5,580 of CAYNRD010000057.1, forward strand.
AATCTGCGCGCCCGCTGGCTGGGCCTGCCCTATGGCGATCAGGGGCTGGTCCTGTCCCGGGGGTTCTATGACCGGCTCGGCGGCTACCGGCCGCTGCCCTTGATGGAGGATGTGGATCTGGTGACCCGGATCGGCGGGTTTCGCCTGGTCGCCTTGGCGACGGTCGCCACCACCAGCGCCGAGCGCTACCGCCGGGACGGCTGGTGGCGGCGGGCCGGGCGCAATGCCGGGCTGATCAGCCTGTATCGGCTGGGCGTGCGGGCGGAAACCCTGGCCCGGTGGTATTCGTGACGCCGGTGGTCTTCGTGTTCGCCAAGCTGCCCCTCTATGGCCAGGTCAAGACCCGGCTGGCCCGGCGGCTTGGCCCCGCCCGGGCCTTGTTTTGGTACCGAAACCAGCTTCGGGCCCTGGTGGCCCGCCTGGGGCGCGACCGCCGGTTCCGGGCCGTGGTGGCGATCACGCCCGACTGGGCGGCGGGCCGGCCGGTACTGGGGGTGGGCACCGTGCCCCAGGGCGGCGGCGATCTGGGCGACCGCATGGGCCGGATCCTGAACGACCGCCGGATCCGGGTCCCGGTGCTGATCGTCGGCTCGGACATCCCCGGCCTGACCGCCGACCACGTGGCGCGGGCGTTCGGGCATCTGCGCCGGGCCGACCTGGTCATCGGCCCCAGTTCCGACGGCGGGTACTGGGCCATCGGCAGCCGCCCGGGCGCGCGGCCCATCCCGGGCCTGTTCGAGAGCGTGCGGTGGAGCACCGAACACACCCTGGCCGACACGCTGGCCGGCCTGCCGCCCGGGCTGGTCTTGGACACCGGCCTGCCGGTCCTGGATGATCTGGACACCTGACCGGCGGCGGACGGTCAGGGCGCCTGCCACCACGCTTCCAAGACCGGGCCGTATAACGGGGTCACCTGGGGCCGGCGCAGGTCCCCCCAATAGGCGATCCGGTCCCGGGTATCGCCATGCAGGGGCACCAGGTAATGGCCGTGGAACAGCACCCGGTCCAAGGCGCGGGCAGTGGTGACCAAATCCTGGGTCCGGGACACGGAAATCAATCGTTCCACCAGCGCATCAACCACCGGATCCCGCACGCCCGCGTGATTGCGGGAGCCTTCGACCGTCGCCGCCGTCGATCCCCAGAAGCTTTGCTGCTCAATGCCCGGGGACAGCGACACCCGCCACTGCGCCTCGGTCATGTCGAAGTCATGCCGGGTCAGCCGGTCCACATAGGCGGCCCGGTCCACCAGGCGGATGTCCAGCCGCACCCCCAGCCGGGACAGGTTGCGGGCATAGGCCTGGGCGATCTTCTCCAAGCCGCCATCGGCCAGCAGCAGTTCCAGCCGGACCGGCGCCCCGGTCCCGGGGTCGGTCAGGGCGCCGTTCTGGATCTCGAAGCCGGCGGCGGCCAAGTCCCGGGCCGCGTCCCGCAGCCGGCCGCGAATGGTGCCGGACCCATCACTGACCGGCGGGCGCATGGGCGCGGTCAGCACCCGGTCCGGCACTTGGGCGCCGAAGGAGGCCAACAGCGCCCGCTCCTCCGGCCCGGGCAGGGGCGGGGCGGCCAGGGGGGAATTGGTGAACAGCCCAAAGATGCGGGTGTATTCCCCCCGCAACAGGGTGGCGTTGGTCCATTCGAAATCCAGGGCGGCGGCCAGGGCCCGGCGCACGCGGACATCATCCAGGGGCGCGCGGCGGGTGTTGAACACAAAGCCGGACAGGCCGGTGGGCCGTTGGTGCGGCAGCTCAAGCAAGGTCACCGCCCCCCGCGCGGCGGCCGGGAAGTCGTAATCGATCGCCCAGCGCTCGGCGTCCGCCTCCTGGCGCAGGGTGTAGGCGCCGGCCCGGAACGCCTCCATGGCGACGGCGCGGGTCCGGTAGGTCTCGAAGCCCAGGGTCTGGAAATTGTGCTGCCCGGCATGGCCGGGTAGGTCCCGGCCCCACCAGTCCGCCACCCGTTCGAACAGGATCCGGCGGCCCGGGTCCACCTCGGCGATGCGATAGGGGCCGGCGCCCAGGGGGACCTCAAGGCTGGTCTCGGCAAACGGTACGGTTTCGTAATAGGCTTTGGACAGCACCGGCATCAGCGCCATCAGCAGCGGCTGCTCCCGCCCGGCATCGGGCGTGAAGTGAAACCGCACGCCCGCGGCACCGACCCGGTCGACCCGCTCGACCAGACGGTAATTGCGCCGGAAGCCCAAACGCCCCTCATCCCGCAGCGCCTGGAAGGAGAAGATCACGTCATCCACGGTGATCGGGCTGCCGTCATGGAAGCGGGCGGCCGGGTTCAGGTGGAAGGTCACCCAGGTCCGGTCCGCGGGCGTCGAAACGGTTTCGGCCACATAGCCGTACATGGTGAACGGCTCGTCCCAGGAGCGGGTCATCAGGGCCGCGAAATGGTATTGCCGCACGCCGGGCGCCGCGCGGCCGGTCAGGATGAACGGGTTCAGGCTGTCGAACGGTGCCTCCACGGCGCGGGTCAGCACGCCGCCCGACACCGCATCCGGGCTGGTGTAGGGCAGGCGCATGGCCCCCGGCGCCAGGTCCGGGTCCCCGATCATGGCCAGGCCCGGCACCCGCTCTTCGGCGCCCCGGGCGGGCCACACCCCCCCCACCCACAGCGCCAGGGCGGCGGCCGCGACCGCCCCGGCGCCCAGGCGCCTCACACGGCCTCCAGGGCTTTGTCGATCGCCTGGGCCAGTTCCGGCACGGTTTCCACTTGCCAATGGGGCACCTCTTCCCAGGATCGGGGGCGTTGCGATTTGTGCAGGCCCGAGGCGAAACGGATCGTGGTCATGCCCAGCATGCGGGCCGGCGCCACGTCGATGTCCACCCGGCCGCCCACGAACAAGCATTCCTCGGGCGAGACGCGCAGCCAGGAACAGGCGGACAGGAACGCCCGGGTGTCCGGCTTGCGAAAGCCGGTCTCCCCGGCGACGGAGAAATGCTCGAAGCAACTTTCCAGCCCCACCTGGGCCAGGGACTCAAGGGCGCGCTGATCGGCGTTGGAGACCAGGCCCAGGCCGATGCCGCGCTTGTGCAGCCCCTGGATCACCTCGGCGATGCCAGGCCGCAGCAGGAAGTTGTACCGGTCGTCATGGAACGGCTTGACCGCATCCCACACCCGGCGGGCCACATTCTCATTCTGCTTGGACAGCCGCCAGATCACCGACTTGAACGGGTCGGGGGCGAAGGTTTCCACCGCCTCCTCGCAGGCGATCTGGTAGGCGGCCGGGCTCAGCTTGATGCGCTGCCAGGCCAACATGCGGATGATGTCCTCGTGCAACTGGGCCTGGTCGTCGTACTGGCCGTCGATCGGGCCGCGCACCGCGAACAGCACCGCCCGCAATCGGCCCCCGGCAGGTTGATCGTCCATCACGGGTTCCCGGTCCAAAGGGGGGCTTTCGGGGCAAGCCCCCCGGCCCGGCCCGTTATAACGCCTCGATATCCCGCCGCAATTGATACTCTTCGGAGGTGAGGTGACGTTCCAGGCCCTGCAGCCGACCGTCCAGCTTGCGGAACCGCTGGCGCAGGGCACCCAGGGTATCCTCCGGCCGGCCGGTGGTCTGGCGCCAGAACGCCTCCTCCTGGCGGTCGCGGTACAGGGGCTCGGCCGGCTTGGCCCGCAACAGCACCCAGGCAAGCCCGTAGACGATCGCGGTCTGGGGTGGGAAGAAGATCAAGGCCAGCACGGCGCCGATCCGCACCTTCTTGCGCGAGATGTCGAAATACTCCGCGACCCCGGCGCACACCCCGGCGACCATGCCGGCTTCGGGGTCCCTGTACAGCTTGTGCGGGTTGGGCGAGGCCAGGCCGGCATCGCCGGCGTCCGGCTCGCGGTCGTCCGGCCCGTGGTCGTCCTGGTGGCTGGCGCGGGCGCGGTCGGCCCGGCGGCGGCGATGTTTACACCCCATCGCGGTTCACGCCTTCTGGGGTGGGGGTTGGGGGCCCGGAGG
>CAYNRD010000058.1:0-9462 GCA_964399515.1 uncultured Mycobacteriaceae bacterium
TTGTCCTCATGCCCATGGAAGCATCCAGCGTTATTGGGGCTCTGGGCGGCATCGGTGAAATCGCTAAAGAAGTCTTCGGCGACAAAGACAAGAAAAAATCCAAGAAAAGCTAAAAAGAGAATAGGGGGAGCATCATGGAAATCGCATTGGAAACACTCACATATTGGCACTGGTTCATCGCAGCCCTCATCTTCATCACCCTTGAAGTTTTCATCCCCGGCATCCTATTCCTCTTCCTCGCCATTGGTGCAGCAGCAGCGAAAGTCGGGAAAGTCCGCAAAGCAGTCGTAAGCGTGACGCAAAATAAACGGCAATATCGGGCCCAAATCGTCGGGTCGGTGAGCCTGGGACTTCAAACTGAGACACTCTCGGCGGCCGTCGCCGCCCCCTCCGGCCGGTTGACCGGCGGCCAGCCGGCGGCGACCGCCAAGGCTTCCGACGCGGGCTCCAGGCGCTGCTCCAGCAACGCCATGAACCGGTCCTGATCCAACCCGGGCGGGATCGGCTCCAGGGCCTGGACCGTGATGGTGCCAGGCGTCTTCAGGAACTGCTTGCGGCCCCAAAAGCAGCCGGAATTCAGCGCCACCGGCACGCAGGGCAGGCCGGTGGCCTGGTAGATGGCGAACACTCCCACCTTGTAGGGTCGCCACTGGTCCGGTGCCAGGCGGGTGCCCTGGGGGAAGATGACAATCTTCCGGCCCTGGTCCCGCATCCGCCGGGCGCCGTTGACCAGGGATTCCACCGACCGGCGCCCCCGGGACCGGTCGACCGGGATCAAATCCGCCTTCCGGCAATACCAGCCGAAGATTGGAATGCGCAGCAATTCCCGCTTCAGGACGATGCCCGGGTCGGGGAACCACAGGTGGATCTTCAAGGTTTCCCAGGTTGACTGATGCTTGCAGGCGATCAGGCAGGCGCCGTCCGGGATCCGGTCGAAATCGATCAGGCGCGAGCGAATGCCGACCACGGTTTCCTCCAGCCAGGTCAGCGCCCGCATATAGGACCGGACCGCCACCAGGCACATCCGCTTGGGCAGCGCCAGCGTCGGCAGGAACGCGAACACGGCCATCGTGGTCAGCGCCGGCATGGCGATGGCGAAGATCAAGGACCGGACAGTCCGCATCACGGTGGTGCCTCCCCCAGGGGACCGGCGGCGCGGCCCCGCCCGTCAGGTCACCCGCAGCCGCAGCCATGCGACCAAGTACTTGTTGTACTCCCCAATGATCAAGCGCGTGGTGCCCGGCCAGCCCCACCACCGCTCCAGCCGGACGTGGCGGGGGGCGACCGGATCGGCGATCAGGGTGACATTGGGCATGGCGGCCCGGAACTCCATCACCGAACGGGCCATGTGGTAATTGGCGGTGACGATGCGCAGGCTGGCCAACCCTTGCTCGGCCACCCATTGGGCGGTCTCGCGGGCGTTGCCCTCGGTGGTTTGGGCGGTATAGCCAATTTGGATGCAACACTCGGTCAGGGCTGAATCGGCGCCCCGGGCCAGGGCCAGCAATTCGGCCACCTCCACGCCCTGGTAAACGCCGCTGATGAACAGCCGGTCGGCCCGGCCGCTTTCCAGCAGGCGGACGCCGTGGGAGATGCGCCCGCTGCCGCCGGTCAGCACCACGATCGCGTCGGTCCGCTCGGGCCCGGGCGTGGCGTAGTTGCCGGCGTGATGGGCAAAACCGGCCAGGCCGATCAACCAAACACACACCGCCGCGACACCCAGCTTCGCCAGCCGTATCGCCAGTCGCCGCCGGCCCGCCGCCGCCCCGCCGCGCCTGCGCCGGGCCGTGCCGCCCGGATGGGAGGACCAGTCGCTCATGGCTTGGCCCGCAACGCCCGCAGGGCCGTGACCCGCGCCACCAGGACCGCCATCAGCACCAAAAGCGCCGGCGTGGCCAGCATGGCGACCGCCGCCGCCAGAACCATGTCCCGGTCCAGCCCGCCCAGGGCGGGGTCCGGCCGCAGCCAGTCGGCCGCCACCCAACCGCCGACCCCCAGCACCCCGCCCGACAGCACCATGCCGATCACCGCCGCCTTGGCGGTCAGAACCCCGATATGGGCCTGGAACTGCCCGGCGATGTAGCCGTCGGTGGCACCGATCTGATGCAGCAATTCGACGATGCGCCGGTGCACGGCCAGACCGGTCAGCACCGACCAGCCGACCGTGGCCAGGCTGGCCGCCAGCACCGCGGCCACCACCACGCCCATGGTGGCCCGGGCGGTGGCGGTCAGCTCGGCCAGGGCGGCCAGCTGGGCGCCATGGCGGTCGATCACGGTGCCGGGCGCGATCGTGGCCAGGGCCTGCTCCAGTACCGCCAGATCGGCCGCCGCCGGCCCGGCCAGGCGCAGGTCAATGACCAGGGGCAGGTCCACGCCCAACCCGTCCAAGCCCGCGGCACCCGCACCCAGCCAGGGGGCGATCAGCGCCTCGGTCTCGGTCCGGCTCAGGGGGTTGACCGCCAGGACGCCATCGGCGGCGCGCAGGGGCGCCAATACGTCCGCCAGGACCTGGTCCGGCGCCGGGGTCAGCGCCTCGGCCGGCACCAGCACGGTGGCGGTGGTCGCCAGGTCCAGCTGCCAGCGGTCAGCCAACACCCCCAGGCCCAACAGGGCCGCACCGGCCAGGATAGAGACGAACACCATCGGCGCGATCACCCAGGCCAGGTGCCGGGTGTCGCCGCCGCCCAATGGCAAGGCCGAGGCCCGCCCGCGGGCCAACAGCGCGAAGGTTTCCTGGTCGGTATCGGGGGGGGGCGCCGACATGCGCTCACATCGCCCCGCCGACCGCGGTCTTGCGCACGGCCCGGGGTTGCGCCTTGGCCGCCTTGGCCCTGGCCTCGGCCGGGGTGGGATCGGTCTGTTTGGCGGCGGGCTGGGCCGCGCGCATCAGCCGGGCATGGCCCCGGTCCAGCGCGATCACCGGGTGCGGGAAGCGGGCGATCAGCTTTTCGTTGTGGGTGGCGATGACCACCGTGGTGCCCAGGCGGTTCATCTGCTCGAACAAATGCACCAGCCGAAAGCCGATCTGGTCATCGACATTGCCGGTCGGCTCATCGGCCAGCAGGATGCTGGGCTTGGTGATCTCGGCCCGGGCGATGGCCACCCGCTGTTGCTCGCCGCCGGACAGGACCGGCGGCGTCGCCTTCAGCCGGGCACCCAGCCCGACCCAGCGCAGCACCTCGATCACGTCCTTCATACGCTCCGGCGTCCACGCGCCCGCGACCCGCAGGGGCAGGGCAACGTTGTCGACCACCGACAGATGGTCGATCAGGCGGAAATCCTGGAACACGATGCCGATTGCCCGGCGCAGGCGGGTGCGCCGTTCGCGGCTGAGGTCCGATACGGTCTCCCCGAACATGCGCATGCGCCCGCGCGTGGGCAGGCGGGCCAGCCCGATCAGCGACAACAGCGAGGATTTTCCGGCCCCCGAGCCGCCGGTGACGAATTGGAACGAGCCTTCGGAAAGCGCGAAGTCCAGGTCGCACAACACCTCCTCGCCCGCGTCATAGCGCAGCCCGACCTGCTCGAAGGCAATCAGTTCGGTCACCGGTGATGCCCTTTCGCCCCGGCCCTGCCCGGCCGTTTCGGATCCTGGACGCAGCATGACCTTCCAGGCCCGGGCCTGTCCAGCCGGATTGGCATGATGCAAGATGTTAAAATTTGAAGATTCTTCGTTTCTTGCCAATGGGTTTAAATGCGACTTATAAAGTGATTTCGCAAGTCTCTCGACCTTGCCATGGACCCGGCGCGCCCCGCTATGCAGATCGTCTGCCCGAACTGCTCGACGAAATACGATCTGCCCGACTCCGCGCTCGGCGCGGGCGGCCGCAAGGTTCGCTGCAAGACCTGCGGTCATGTCTGGTTCCAGCAGGCGGTCCCCACCGCCAAGCCGGAGCCGGAAGCCAAGGCGAAACCGAAGCCAAAGCCGCCCCCACCCCCTCCGCCGCCGCCGGACCCCGTGGTGGAGGAGGCCGAGGCCGAGGCCGAGGATGCCGAAGCGGACTTCCTGCAGGATTTCGCCGCCACCCTCGACGCCGCCGACGCCACCACGGGCGTCCCGCACGACGATGGGGACGATCTGGGCCTGGACCCGCCCGATCCGGATGCGTTTCCCGCCGCCTTTCAATCGGGCGCGCCGGACGGGGTCCCCCAAGGCGGCCGTCGGGCCAGCCCGCTGACCACCCTGCTGGGCGCCAGCTTCGTGCTGGTGATCGCCACGATCGGCGTTGGCGCGGTCATGGCGCGCGATCAACTGGTCCAGGCGTGGCCGCCGATCATCAGCCTGTACGAACTCGCCGGGCTGCCGGTCCAGTTGAACGCCACCCCGGCCGGCGTTTGGCTGGGCGCCGGCTTGCGCTTCGTCAACATCGATGCCGTGCCGACGGTGGAGGACGGCTTTGACGTGCTGACCCTCACCGGCGAGGTGCTGAACACATCCCAGGTCGCGCGCACCGTCCCGCCCCTGGTGGTCACGCTGACCGACCAAGACGGCGGCCTGGTCCAGCAACAGGACTTCCGCGCCGAGCCCGACCGGCTGGCGCCAACCGAACGCGGCGAATTCCGCGTCCGCGTCACCGACCGCACCGCCTCCGCCGTCGGCGTCACCATCGCCGCCCGCCCAGGCCCGGACGCCCCCAATCCACCAGCAGCCGAGCCGGCCCCAACAGAGGACGCCGTCCCGGCACCGGCCAACGGCGAATAACCGTGGCCTAGAACCGTCTGAGCAGGCGTTCCAGGTAATCGCGTTCCAGTTCCGGACGGGAGCGTTCGCCCAGGCGGCGGCGCAGTTCCCGCACGATGTCGCGGGAGCGTTGGACCTCACCGCCGGTCGGCACCTCGATGTCCTCGCTCAACCGGCCGCCGCGGCCCGCCTCCTGACGGCCCAAGGGATCAGTGCCCGGGCTGTCGGCCCGGCCAGGCATGGCCTGGCCGCTGTTTTGCTGGGCCATCTGCTCCATCATCTGGTCGACGAACTCTTCCAGACCCTGCTGCAACTCCTCGATCGCACCGGTCTGCGGACCGACCGCATCCCCCGCATCTCCCCGGCCCAGCGCATCCTCGGCCTGGCGCATGAACCGTTCCGCCCGGCCCAAGGGATCTGGGATCGAACCCAACATCTCGCCCAACTCCAGCATGGTGTCGCCCAAGGCCCGGCGCAGGGCGTTCTGGATCTGCGCGCCCTCATTGCCTTCGACACCGGACCGGCCCGGCTGGCCCGGCCCCCGTTGGCCCGGTGCGGTGTTCGGCCGTGGCGCGCCCTGTTGGCCCTGCTGCTGCTGCTGGCCGAATTGCTGGCCGAATTGTGGGCTGGGCGGCCGGAAGCGGTTTTGTTCCGCCTCCCGGAAGGTTTGGTCGAGCAATTGCTGCTGGGCCGCCATCAGGTCCTGCAGATCCTCGGCCAGATCCATGGCCGGGTTTTCCTGCTGGCCTTGGGCGAAATTGCCGGACTGCAAGCTTTCGGTCAGCTCCCGCAATTGATTGAGCAACGCTTGCGCCTGCTCCCGAGCACCGGTTTCGGACAAATCACCGATATCGTCCAACATCCGATCGACCATGCGTTGCAGGTCCTGGGCCGCGATCGCCTGCTGGGCGGGGTCGAAGGGCATGGCGTCCGGCTGCTGGGCGGCCAGGTTGCGCGCCTGTTCGGCCAACGCCTCCAGATACTCGGCCAAGGCCGCCCGCACCTCGTCGATCAGCCGCTCGATCTCGGCATCGTCGGCGCCGTCGGCCAGGGCTTGCATCAGGGCTTCCTGGGCATCGCGCAAGCGGGATTCGGCCAGGGCGATGTCTCCATCCTCCAGGCGCAGCGCCAACTGCCACAACAATTGCTCGACCGGATGGACATCGGCGCGCGGGTCCCGGCTGGCCTCGATCCGGCGGGAGGCGGACATCATGCCCAGAAACACGGTCAGGTCATCGGAGAACCGCTCTGGCCGGCTGGCCAGGATCTCCAGGGTCTCGGCCACTTCCGACCAGTGGGACCGGGAGGCGATCAACCGCCGGCGTGCCTCGGCCACGGCTCTGGCGATGGGGTGGGTGAACACCCGCTCGGGCAGCACCATCGTGACCGGGTCCGATCGGCCGGTGTGACCGGCACCATCGGTGGCGACCAGGGTGATTTCCACCTCCTGGCCGGCCAGCGGATGGGGGGTCAGATCGGGGAACGCCGCCGCGTCCACGGTGCCGGACTCCGGGGCCGGCAGGCCGAATTCAATCTCGACCGCGGCGTCGATCAGCGGGCCGCCCACGCCTTCGGGGCGAACGTCGCCGCGGGCCTCGGCCTCGGCCACGGCGGCCGGTCGGATCACCGCCACCATGCGCTCGACGCCATAGTCATCGGTCACTTGGGCCTTCATGGACAGGGCCCGTTGCGCCGTGGCCGCGGGCGGCTCGGCGAAGGTGACCACCGGCGCCTGATCGGGGGCCACCACCAGCCGCCACTGGCCCAGCACGCCCGACCGGGCCCGAACCGTCAACGGTTTGACCCCGGGCGTGTCGACGGTGACCATGGCCTCGTGCACGCCGCCCTCACCGGTTTCGAACGGGCTGATCTGGCCGCCGACGGTCAGTTCCGGCGTGCCGCGGCCGCCGCTGACCCGGGCCAGGATCGCGCTGCCTTCCGGCACTTCGATCGCGGGCATCTCGGCCTCACCCTCGGCGAGCGGCACCCGGTCCAGTTCGCCCGCGGTCAGGAACAGCGGTGCCTGACGGGTGTAGACCGGCGGGGTGATGAACAGATCCAGGACCGGCGGCACCGCCGCCTGACCGATCAGAACGCCAGGCGAAACCGCGGCCTGGACCCGGGCCCGCCAGTCACCCGCCCCCGCCACCAAGGCCACCACCAGGCACAAAGCAACCGCGCCCATGACCCCATACCGGTCCCGGCCGGCCACCACCGGCCGGGGCGGGGTCAGCGCCAGGCGCTGGATGCTTGCGCGCAGACTGTCCTGGTGGCGGCGCCACAGCGCGGCCGAGACCGGGTCCGGACCGCCGGCCGGCCGGTCGGCCAGCCCGCCCAGGGGCCGGTGCGCCAGGCCCGAATCCACCTCCAGCCGGCGGCGCGCCCGCCCGGCGCCCGGCAGGCGGATGCGCCGCACGCCGCGCGCCAGCAGACCCAGGAAACCGGCGCCGAACGCCACCAGCACCAACAGATGCAGCCAGCCGGGCAGCATCGGCAGCCAGTCCGACAGGGCCAGGGCCACGAACAGGGCCAGCACGCCGATGGCGGGCGCCAGCGCCGACCACACCGCTTCATAGGTGATCAGTGCCCGCGCCAGCCCGGACCGGACCGGGGCGGGATTGCGGGGTGGCGTGGGCCCATAGCCGCCCGGCGCCTGTCGCTGTTCCGCCATATGTCCCCTCCCGCGCCGATGCCGAGTTACAACCCACGGCTCATAGGCTGACCGGCAATCTTGCCGAGATCAAGACCGCGGGCCGGACCGGGGGCCGATCCAGTCGGGCACATGCTCCCGGGCGATCAGGGCCGCGATGTCCTGGCGGGGGGTGATCACGTCATGGCGGTCGCCCTTGACCAGGACTTCCGCGGGCAGCGGCCGGGCGTTGTAGGTGCTGGCCATCACCGCCCCATAGGCGCCGGCACTGGCCACCGCGACCAAATCACCCGCCGCCAGACGCGGCAGGGGCCGATCGAGCGCCAGGGTGTCCCCGGTCTCGCAAATCGGGCCGACCACGTCGTATTCGGCCAGCGCCGCCCCCACGGGCGCCTGGCGGACCGGCATGATCTCATGCCAGGCGTCATACAGGCTGGGCCGGATCAGGTCGTTCATGGCCGCGTCCAGGACCAGGAAGGTCTTGGCGGCCCCCCGTTTCACGAACAGCACCCGGCTCAACAGGATGCCGGCATTGCCGACGATCGAGCGACCGGGCTCCACCATCATGGCCAGGCCCAACGGGCCGACCGTCTGGCGGATAATCTCGGCATAGCTGGGCAAATCCGCTTCCGTCTCGCCGCTGCGGTAGGGGATGCCCAACCCGCCGCCCAGATCCAGGCGCTCGACCGGCAAGCCATCGGCCAGCAGGGCCCGAGTGAGGTCCGCCAGCCGCGCGAAGGCAAGGCGGTAGGGGCCCGTGTCCAGCAGCTGGCTGCCGATATGCACGGCCAGCGCCCGGGGCCGCACGCCTGGCAGGGCCAGGGCCGTCCGGAACAACGGCCCCGCATCCTCGAACGCGACGCCGAACTTGTTCTCCTTGGTGCCGGTGGTGATCTTGGCATGGGTCCTGGCGTCCACATCCGGGTTGACCCGGATCGCCACATCCACCGAGCGGCCCAGCCGCGCGGCCACCGCCGAGACCGCCTCCAACTCAGGCTCGGACTCGACGTTGATCTGATGAATGCCGGCGGCGATCGCCCGCTCCAGCTCCGCCGTGGTCTTGCCGACCCCGGAGAATACGATCCGGTCCGCCGGGCAGCCCGCCGCCAGCGCCCGCTCCAGCTCCCCGCCGGAGACCACGTCCATGCCCGCCCCCAGACCCGACAGCAGGGCCAACACCGCCTGGGCGCTGTTGGCCTTGCAGGCGAAGTAGACCCGCACCCCCAGGGGATCGAGGGCGGACCGGTAGGCCTTGTAGGCGGTTTCGATCGCCTCGGCCGAATAGACGTAGCAGGGGGTGCCGACGGCCGTGGCCAAGCCGGTCAAATCGACGGCCTCCGCCCGCATGAGCCCGTCCTGATACGGGAAGAAATCACAGTAATTCACGGGCATCGGCGCGGTCCGAACGGAACTCAACTGGACGGGAATTGTTGGGGGAACGTATCGTTCTCCTCCCCTTGCGGCGGGTCTGGCAGATCGGGCTTGACCCCGCAAGCACCCAGCAGGCCCAGCACCGCCAGCACCACCAGGACCCGCCCGGCGCCGGTGGGCGTTGCCGGCACCCGTCGTCTGCTCACCTGGCATGTCATGGGCTTGGCCCCTCCCCCAGGTACCGGGCCCGTGCCGCCGCCACGGCCTCGGCCACCCGTACGGGTGCGGTGCCGCCGTAACTGGTGCGGCTGGCCACGGACGCATCCAGCGACAAGATGCCCAACACGTCTTCGGTGATGCGGCCTTCGACCGCCTGCATCTCGGCGATCGGCACCTGGTCCAAGCCGACCCCCAGCCGGTCGGCGACGGCGACGATCCGGCCCGTGACATGATGGGCGTCCCGAAACGGCAGGCCCAGCGACCGCACCAGCCAATCGGCCAGGTCGGTCGCGGTCGGATGCCCGGGCAGGGCGGCCCGGCGCATGGCGTCCGGCTGGGCCTCCAGATCCGCGATCATGCCGGCCATGGCCGCCAGGCCCAGGGACAGGGCCGCCTCGGCGTCGAACACCGCTTCCTTGTCCTCCTGCATGTCCTTGGAATAGGCCAGCGGCAGGCCCTTGATCACCACCAAAAGGCCGATCAGGGCGCCCAGGATCCGCCCGGACTTGGCCCGGACCAGTTCCGCCGCGTCCGGGTTGCG
>CAYNRD010000059.1:0-9432 GCA_964399515.1 uncultured Mycobacteriaceae bacterium
ATGCTGAGTTTCCTGGCCGTGGTGCATGGCCTTCACGCGCCCGAGCGGGTCGCGCCGTTCACCTATGCGGAGTTGGTCAGTGGTCAGGGCGTCACCACCAATGTTCTGGCGGCCAGCCATCCCCATGGCCGGTTTTGGGGGTTTGATTTCAATCCCGGCCACATTTCCAATTCCTGCGATCTGGCGGCGGCGGCGGGATCCACCAATATTGAATTTCGGGAAGAGAGCTTCCAGCAAAGCGCCGCTTTGCCGGACGATGCGCTGCCGATGTTCGATTACATCGCGCTGCACGGGATCTATTCGTGGATCAGTGCCGAAAACCAGGCGGCGATCGTTGATTTCATCGCCAAGCGGCTGAAGCCCAGCGGGCTTTTGTACATCAGCTACAATTGCCATCCGGGTTGGGCGGTCAAGGCGCCCTTGCAGCGCTTCCTGGCCGAGATGGCCAGCCGCAACCCGGGTGAAAGCACCCAACAGGCCCGGTCGGGCATGACCGCCGTCAAGGCGATGATCGAGCAGAAGTTCGGGTTCTTCGCGCAGAACCCCGGCTTGGCGAAGTTCCTGGAAAGCACGGGTAAACAGGATCCGACCTATCTGGCCCATGAGTATCTGAACGGGTACTGGCAGCCGCTCTACGTTACCGATGTGTTCGCCCATTTGGACCGGGCCAAGCTGCACTTCGTCGGCTCGGCGGCGATGATCGAGAACTTCGATACCCTGTCGGTGCCGCAAACGGCCCGGGAAACGATCCAGAAGACCCAGGACCTTCGGTTTCGGGAGCTGTTGAAGGATTTCGCGGTCAACCGCCAATTCCGCCGCGACGTGTTCGCGCGCGGCATCCGCCGGCTGACCAAGCAGGAGCGGGAGCTGCGCCTGGGTGGGCAAAAGGTCCAGCTGCTGAAAAGCCGCGGTGCCGTGGAGTTCAAGATCCAAACCCCCTTGGGCGACGGTCAGGCGGACCCCAAACTGTATGGGCGGATCTGCGATGCCATGGCCGAAGGGCCGAGATCGGTGCGGGATTTGGTTCAGGACACCAAGATCGGCGGTGATCAGATGATCCAGGCCCTGAGCGTGTTGATCGCCACCGGCCAGGCCCATCCGGCCGCGGGCGAGGCGGTGGACCCCGCACCCGCGCAACGGTTCAACCAGGCCATCGTCGAGCGCAACAGCAAGGGCTATGCCCATGGGGTGCTGGCCAGTGCTCCGATCGGCAATGGTGTCTCCGCGAATGAAATGATGATCGCGGCCATGCGGGCGGTGACCAACGGCACCGCCGCCGATGCGGAGCCGCTGGCGACCGTGGCGCTGGATCACCTGAAACGGGTCGGCCGCGTGCTGCGCAAGTCCAAGGAGGACGAAACCCTGTCCGACACGGCGGTCGTATCAAAGCAGATGCAGCAGTTCCTGGACGGTGCCTATCCGGCCTATCGGGACATGGGCTTGTTCTGAGCCGGAAACCACCCGCGGCCATTAGGCCAGCAAGGGTGACGCCACCCCGATCAGGGACAGCTGATCGCCGGTCTCGAAGGTCAGAGTCAGCGAGCCGCCGCTGTCCACCGATGCCGTGACCGCGGTCGGGTCCAAATCCGGGATATCGACGATCAGGATATCGGTTTCCGGCGCGAAGCCTTGCAGGGCCACATCGCCACCCCCGAACACGATGACATCTTGTATCGCCGAGAGTGTCAGCTCCTGGGACCCTGTGTCCGTGGACACGAACTGGATGGCGCGGTCCGGGCTCTCGGCGACGGGGGCCAGCGGAGCCGGGGGAACTTCAGCTTCAGGGGCCGCGCCGTCGGGGGGGGCTTGGGCCGCCACCGTTCCTGGCGCACCGCCGCCGGCAAGCAGGGGCGGGTCGGCGGAGGTGACGGGGGCCGGCGCGTCCGGGGTCGCCTCCGCCAGGCTTGTCCCAAGGGCGGGCGGGACCGATTGCGCAACCGCGTCCTCCAGCGCGCCCATGTCCGCCCGGCCGGGCGTCTGGTCGGTCGCGTCCTCGGGCGCCTGGGCCAGCGGCGGCACCACGGGCTGATCCTGTGTCACGGGCTGCGGGTCGGTCAGTGCCGGCGGCCCGGCGGATGTGACCGGGTCCGGCGCGTCCGGTGGCCCCAGCAGGTCCTCGATTTCCGCTTCGTTCAAGCTGCGGGTCAACACCGTCAACGTGATGGTGATCTGTTCGGTCGCCTCGGCGGCGCTGGCTTGCGCGATCTCATCGCTGGTCGGCACGTCCGGGTCGGGCTGGGACGCGGTGGCGGTTTCGAACGGCGTCGGCTCGCTGGTCTGGGGTGCCGTCGGCGCGGTTTCGGTGGTCTGCGCCCCCTGTGGGGCGGCCGCGTCCGCCGCCGCGGATTGAACGGCGGCCGGGGGCTGCTCCACCACGGGCTCGGCCTCGGGCTCCGCGTCCTGGGCGGCCACCGGTTGGTCATCGGGGTCGTCGCCCGTCGGCGCAGCCTTGGCCGGGGCCAGGACCGTAGCCGGGTCCTCGGCACCCGCCTCGCCGGCGGATGGCGGGAACAGGGTCGGCTGCGCGAAGACCTGCAGCACCTGGGTGTCGATGGCGACGGCGGGGTCGCTGGCCAGTTCCAACGCGTCTAGCGCGTCCAGGGCGACCGGGTCCGAGATGGTATCTTCCACCGCGGCCACGGCTTCGATCCGGGCGCCGTCGTCGCTGGGGGCGCCGTCGGCGTCCTCGTCCTGGGCGGCCGGCGTCCGGCCCACCTCCCGCGCCTGGCGGGGGCCGCCATCGGCCTGATCGGGCCGGATTTCCTGGATGGCACGGGCCGCCACGGTCAACAGGTCATCCGCCTCCTCGACCCGGCCGGCATGGATCACGGACAGGGCGGTGGCCAGCAGTGACACGATTGTGACCTGCTGGATGAAGCTGCCGCCATCGCTGCCGGACTGCGGGGACAGGGGCACCACCTTGCCGTCCCCGCCGACCGGGGGGGCTGTTGTGCTGGTGGCCGCGTGCATCTTCGCCAGGGCCAGGGACAGCGCCTGCGACAATTTCTGCAGCGGGGTCTGCGCGGCGCCCTCGGCCTCCGGGTCCAGCTCCGCCGCCGGGCTGGAGGCGCTTGGGGAGCCGACGCCGGTTTCCGGTTGGCTGAGCAGGAACGAGGTCGCCACCAGGGCGGTCAGCAGCTCGAAGGGGGGCGTATACACATTTTGTCCGGCCGGCTTCTGGAGCGGCATCATCAGCGGCTGGCGCTCGGCCAGGGCGTTGACCAGCTCCCGGAAGCTGCGGCCGGTCAGAACCAGATCGACCGCCGTGGAGGCGACATGATAGGTGCCGGCGATGCGGGCGAAATGGGCGATCACCTCCCCACAGTCGGACCGGGTGAACACAAACCACGGGTCCCCCTCATCGGTCACGCCCTGGTCGGTGTCGATCGCCAAGCCGGACCGGGCCAGGATGTCGCGAACCCGGGTCAGTTCGGCCAGCTCTTGGGTGGTCCAGCCGCGTGGCCCCCCGTGGCGGGGCCGGGAAGGATCGAAAAGGTGGATGATGGCGCTCATCGCAAACCGGTCCGTGTTGGGTCAAACGGCAACAGGGTGACAACGCACATCAGCATGGCCGCGCGCAATGGCGCAGCGCACACCTACTCAACAACCAAATCCAAATCCGTCTTCGCTTCGTCGAACAGCAGCTTGTGCGTGATCGGATCGTAATAGCTCAGCAACGTCTTGACGAACTGGCGCGGCTCCACGCCCAGGGCCGCCGCCCACAGGGCGTACCGCTCCGGCGGGATCCGGCCGCGGCCGGACTCAATCTGCGAAACGAAGGTATAGTACTCAATTTCGACCCGCGCCGCCAATTCCCGCTGGGACAGGCCCCGCTGTTCCCGCAGGGATTTCAGCCAACGGCCGGCATCCTTGCGCAGGGCTTGGATGTCGTAACTGGCGGACTGTTGAGGATGGCTGTACATCGTGAGGAGACTCCCGATCGAACGGCACGCGTGTCGCCCCGCGCTTGACGGCATTGCGGTTGGCTTTTTGGTACAGCCGCGCTGTCAATCCGCTCGGTGAAAAGGTTAAGTTAAAAAGACTGTATTGTGGTCGGACCACCTATGCAATAGTTACTGTACATCGACGTTGAGCGCTGGCCGGGCCCCGGCCGGCACTTCGCGCGCCCCGTCACCCTCACCCCAACAGATTGGCCATGAGCGGCGCCGCCACGATCCCGTCCCGTCCCTTGCAGCCCATGGCCGCCGTGCCGGCCAAGCCGGACCCGGGCGCCGTCCGCCAGTCGGTGCGCCGGACGATCGCGGTGGAGGCGGCGGCGCTGACCGCCCTGGCGGGCCAGGCCGGCGATGACCTTTACACGGTCGCCAGCCTGCTGCTGGCCCGGTCCGGCCGGGTCGTGGTCACCGGCATGGGCAAGAGCGGCCATGTGGCCCGCAAGATCGCGGCCACGCTGGCCTCCACCGGGACACCGGCGCTGTTCTTGCACCCGGCCGAGGCCAATCACGGCGATTTGGGCATGATCGCGCCCGATGACACCGTGATCATGTTGTCCAAATCCGGAACCAGCGCCGAGCTGGCCGGCACCCTGCAATATTGCCGGCGTTTCCGGGTGCCGGTCGTCGCGATCACCGCCGAGCCGGGCTCCGAACTGGCCCAGGCCGCGGCCGCCTGCGTGATCCTGCCCGATCAGCCCGAGGCGTGCAGCCTGGGCGTGGCGCCGACCACCTCGACCACCATGATGATGGCGGTGGGCGACGCCTTGGCGGTGGTCTTGTATGAGGCGCGCGGCTTCACCCGGGAGGCGTTCGGCGTCTTCCATCCCGGCGGCAGCCTGGGCCAGCGCCTGTTGGCGGTGGGCGACATCATGATCCCTCGGGACCGGGCGCCGATCCTGACCCCGGGCCAGTTGATGTCCGATGCGGTGATGCGCATGACCGAAGCCGGGTTGGGCCTGGTCTTGGTCGAGGATGCGGGCACCGGCGATCTTGGCATCATCACAGACGGGGATTTGCGCCGCCATATGGCACCGGATTTGCTGTCCCGGACGGTGGCCGCGGTGATGACCCGGGACCCGGTGTCGATCGGGCCGGACCGGTTGGCGATCGATGCCCTGATGACCATGTCCGAGCGCAAGGTGACGGCCCTGGTGGTGGCCGAGGCCGGCAGGCTGGTTGGGCTGATCCGCATGCATGACTGCCTGAGCCGCGGAGTGCGTTGAACCGGGGACAGGCCCGTGTCAGACACAAAGGCCGCCAACGCGGCCATCCAAGAGCGATTTGGCACGGTGACGAAGGGCTGTTGAGACGTGAAAACGAAAAAAGTTGCTCAGAATGATCTGCAAAAGGCGCTGGCGGCCTGCCGGGTGGCGCTGATGCCGGTCGTGGGCATCAGCTTCGTCATCAATCTGCTGATGTTCGCGGCACCGCTTTACATGCTCAACGTCTATGACCGGGTCCTGTCGACCCAGAGCATTGAAACCCTGGTGCTGCTGACCGTGATCGCCATCGGTGCCCTGATGACCATGGGGGTTCTGGAGGCGATCCGGTCCCGGTTGTTCGTGCGGGTGGGCATTCGCCTGGACGCCCTGTTGAATCGCCGGGTGTTCGCGGCGGTGTTCGAGGCCAGCGTGCGCACCCCCGGCAAGGCCGGCACGCAAAACCTGCGGGATGTCGATCAGGTCCGGGAGTTCCTGACCGGCAACGGTCTGATCGCGTTCTTCGATGCGCCCTGGACACCGGTGTTCCTGGCAGTGGTGTTCCTGATGAATTTTTGGCTGGGCCTGGTGGCCTTGGTCGGCGCGCTGATCATTTTCAGCCTGGCGCTGATGAACGAGGTTTCGACCCGCAAGGTGCTGCGGGAAGCATCCGGCCACAACATGCTGGCCAGCGGCTACGCCGAAAACAGCCTGAAGAACTCCGAGGTGCTGCGGGCCATGGGCATGATGCCCGGCATCTTGACCCGCTGGGCGCAACGGCATTCCGCCATGCTGGCCCTGCAGGCGAAGGCCAGCGATCGGGCCGGCATCGTGCTGTCCATGTCCAAATTCGTCCGCATGACCTTGCAGGTGGCCATTCTGGGCGTGGGGGCGTTCCTGGCCGTGGCGGGCGAGATCACGCCCGGGACCATGATCGCGGCGTCCATCGTCATGGGCCGGGCCTTGCAGCCGGTGGAAATGGCGGTCGGCAACTGGAAAAATTTCGTCAACGCCCGCGGCGCCTATGGCCGGCTGAAGGAACTGCTGACCGCGATCCCGGCCGAGGAGCAGCGGATGCAGCTGCCCCGCCCGACCGGCAAGATCACGCTGGAGCGGGTGATCGCCGCCCCCCCGGGCAGCCGGGCACCCGTGCTCAAGGGGGTGTCGCTGCAGGCGCTTCCCGGGGCCATTGTCGGCGAGATCGGGCCATCGGCGGCGGGCAAGTCAACCCTGGCCCGGGTGATGGTCGGTGTCTGGCCGGTCGCGTCGGGCTCGGTCCGTTTGGACGGCGCTGAATTGGACCAGTACGACCCGATCTTGCTGGGCCCCCATATCGGCTATCTGCCCCAGGATGTGGAACTGTTCGACGGTACCGTCGCGGAAAACATCGCCCGGTTCGGAACCGTCGAGGCGGATAAGGTCATCGCCGCGGCCCAGGCCGCCGGCGTCCATGACATGATCCTGAACCTGCCCGACGGCTACGACACCCAACTGGGCTACAGCGGCACCACGCTGTCCGGCGGTCAGCACCAGCGAATTGGCCTGGCCCGTGCCTTGTACGGGGACCCGCCGCTGGTGGTGCTGGACGAGCCCAACTCCAACCTGGACCAGGAGGGCGAGACAGCCTTGGCCCAGGCGTTCGCCGGCTTGCGCGACAAGCGATGCACGGTCATCGTGATCACCCATCGGATGAGCCTGTTGTCCAGCGTCGATCAGGTGATGGTGATGAAGGAGGGCGTGGTGGTGAACGCCGGGCCGCGCGACGAGGTGTTGAAGGCCTATACCCAGCCAGCCCTGGCCGCCAGCCGCCCCGCGGTCCAGGCGCCGGCCGGCGCGGGGTCGGCCACGGCCAGACCGGGGCCGGGCGGGCCGGGGCCAGGCCAGGCGCCGGTGTCGGTGTCGGGCGGGGCGCGGTCCCGCGGTGCCGCGAAGCCGGCGACACCGACCGGTCATTCCGCCGCCCAATTTATGACCGTAGCCTCCGCTACCCCGTCAGCCCAAACGGCAGCGTCGGCATCGGCCGCCCCGGCACCGGCGCCCGATACGGACGCCCCGGCACCGGGGTCCGACCCGGACCCGGCCATCCAGCCCAGAACCGTCCGGCCCGGTGCGGCCGAATAACCGCCACCAACCCCATTCAGCACGAGCAGCGCAGCCCATGACCGCCGTAACGCCCACACCGCCCTCCCCAGGCGCCGCGCCAGGCTTGCCGGCGGCCCCCGCCCGGTTTTCCACCGCCGTCGACGTGAAGACCCTGGACGTCGACCAGAACCTGACCGAGTACGTCCATTTCGGCCGCTACATCACCGTGGCCTTCTTCGTGGTGGTGGTGTTCCTGGGCGGCATCATCGCGTGGGGGTCCCTGGCACCCTTGGCCAAGGGGTCCTTCGCCACCGGCGCGCTCAGCGTCGAAAGCAACCTGAAGACCGTCCAGCATTTGGAAGGCGGCATCGTGCGGGACATCCTGGTCTCGGCCGGGGATACGGTCATGGCGGGTGATGCGCTGGTGGTGCTGTCCGATACCCGGTCGAAGGCCAATGTCGGCATTCTGCGGGGTCAGATCGCCGCGGCCTTGGCGCAAGAGGCGCGGCTGCTGGCCGTCCGGGACGGCCAGGACCAGATCATATTCCCCGATGAGCTGCTGGAATTGGCCGATGACCCGGTGATCACCGAAATGATCGCGGGCCAGACCACCGCCTTCCAACAGCAGAAGCAGACCCTTGACGGGCGCCGCCAAATCTTCGAGGAGCAGATCCGCCAGTCGGAAAAGGAGATCCAGGGGCTGGCCGCCCAGATCACCTCGATCAACGAACAACTGCGCCTGATTGATCAGGAAATCGCGGGCATCCAGTTCCTGGTCGATCGGGGGTTGGAACGGCAGCCGCGCCTGCTGGCCTCCCAGCGATCGGCCGCCGATCTGCGCGGTGACCGGGAAGCGAACCGGGCCGCCATCGCCCAGGCCGAACAGCGCATCGCCGAGACCGAATTGCGCCTGATCGACTTGGTCAACTCGGTGCGGGACGAGGCGGCCTCGGGCTTGCAGCAGGTCCAGGAACGGCTGGCTGACCTGCGTGAACAGCGCCGGGCCGCCGCCGACGTGCTGGACCGCACGGTGATCTCGGCACCCGTGGACGGCGTGGTGCACAACCTGCGTATCCACACCATTGGCGGCGTGGTACGGCCGGGCGATCCGATCCTGGACATCGTGCCGGTGAATGACGACCTGATCGTCGCGGCCCAGGTCCAGGTGACCGACATCGACACCGTTTCGGTCGGCACCTCGGCCCTGGTCAACCTGTCGGCGTTCTCCACCCGAGACATCCAGCAATTGGACGGGGAGGTGATCTTCGTTTCCGGCGATGCCATCGAGGATCCGCAGACGCGGGTGCGCTACTACGAGGCCAGCGTGCGCATCGACAAGGCGCAACTGGCCGAGCAGGACTGGGTGGAACTGTATCCCGGCATGCCGGCGGACATCATCTTCGTCTCGGGCTCGCGCACGGCGGTCGAATTCGTGACCGAACCCCTGATGGACGCCATCCGCCGCGGCTTCTTGCCGGACTGACCGGTCGCGGGCCCGCCCGCCAACCGGCGGGTTCAGGCCTTGGTCAGCCGGTCGATGGCGATCAGGCCGGAGAGGATCGCGGGAAGGTCCGAAAGCGGCACCATGTTGGGGCCGTCGGATGGCGCCCGGTCCGGGTCCCCATGGGTTTCCATGAACACGGCCGCCACGCCGACCGCGACCGCGGCCCGCGCCAGCACCGGCACATATTCCCGCTGGCCGCCCGACGCACCGCCCAGCCCGCCCGGCTGTTGGACCGAATGGGTGGCATCGAACACCACCGGATACCCAGTCGCGGCCATCTGCGGCAGGGCGCGCATGTCCGACACAAGCGTGTTGTAGCCAAAGCTGGTGCCCCGCTCACACAACAGGATGTTCCGGTTGCCGGTGGACGCGATCTTGGCCGCCACATGGGGCATGTCCCACGGCGCCAGAAACTGGCCTTTCTTGACGTTGATCGGCTTGCCCGTCTCCCCGGCGGCGATCAGCAGGTCGGTTTGCCGGCACAAGAACGCCGGGATTTGCAACACGTCTACCGCGTCGGCCACGGGCGCGCACTGGTCGGCCATATGGACGTCGGTCAGCACCGGCAGTCCGTGGGCGTCCCGCACCTCGGCCAGGATGTCCAAACCCTTGGCCATGCCGATGCCGCGCGCGCTGGCCGCCGAGGTGCGGTTGGCCTTGTCGAAGCTGCTTTTGTAGATCAGGCCCACGC
>CAYNRD010000060.1:0-9370 GCA_964399515.1 uncultured Mycobacteriaceae bacterium
ATGGGCGGGGACGTGGAGGTCCAGGACGCTCGGGGGTCGGTCCGGGCCATGACCGTGAACAGCCCGGCCTGGGGGCCGTTGGTGATGTAACGCTTGGTGCCCGTCAGCAGGTACCGGTCGCCGTCGCGCGTCGCGCGGGTCTTGACCGATGCTGCGTCCGATCCCGTGTCCGGCGCGGTCAGGCAGAACGACCCTATGATCTCGCCCGAGGCCAGGCGCGGGACATAGCGCGCCTTTTGCGCCTCCGTGCCGTCGATCAGGATGCCCTGGGCGCCGATGCCGTTGTTGGTGCCGAAGATCGAGCGGAAGGCGGGGCTGGTGCGGCCGATCTCGAACGCGACCCGCACCTCCTCCTCCATGGTCAGGCCCAGGCCGCCATAGGCTTCGGGGATGGACAGGCCGAACAGGCCCAAGCCCTTCATCTCCCGCAGGATCTCATCGGGGATCGCGTCGTCCTCGGCGACCCGCGCCTCGTTCGGGCGCAGTCGGTCGGTGACGAAACGGCGCACCGTTTCAACCAGCTGGTCGAGCGTTTCCTGATCCCTGATCATCGCTGGTCCTTATGGGCGTCCAGTGCCGTGGCACCGACGCTTGGCCCTTGGCGAAAAGGCTGGCATGGCCTATGGCGTCGGTCAAACGCTTGTTTGAAAGCGGTTGGGAGAGGGGCGCGCCATGGCCGGAACCGCCAAGCAGATCCATACCGCCGGGGTGATCGGCACCGGTGCCATGGGGCGCGGCATCGCCCAGGTGCTGGCCCAGGCCGGCGTGGCCGTGCGGCTGCACGACACGCGGGAGGGCGCGGTCGCCGACGCCAAAGCCTTTATCGGCACCATGCTGGACCGGGCGGTGGAGAAAGGCCGCATGGCCTCCGAGGCGGCGGCGCAGGCCAAGGGCCGGCTGACCCCGGCCGATACCCTCGCCACCATGGCCGGCTGCGATCTGGTCATCGAGGCGGTGGTCGAGGATCTTGGGGTCAAGCAAACCCTGTTCTGCCAATTGGAAGACATCGTGGCCGGGGACGCGATCCTGGCCACCAACACCTCGTCGCTGTCGGTCACCGCCATCGCCGCCGGCTGCCGGTCGCCGGAGCGGGTGGCCGGCTACCACTATTTCAACCCGGTGCCGCTGATGAAGCTGGTCGAGGTGATCGGCGGCATCCGCACGGCTCCTTGGGTGCTCGACACCCTGGAGGCGTTGGCCCACCGCACCGGCCATTTCCCGGCCCGGGCCACCGACACGCCGGGCTTTCTGGTCAACCATGCCGGCCGCGGCTACGGGACCGAGGCGCTGAAGCTGCTGGGCGAGGGCGTGGCCGATGTGTTCGCCATCGACCGGCTGATGAAGGATGCAGGTGGGTTTCGCATGGGGCCGTTCGAGCTGCTGGATCTGACCGGCCTGGATGTTTCCGACCCGGTGATGGTGTCCATCTACCGGCAATTCTATGAGGAGCCGCGCTTTCGCCCCTCGCCCCTGACCCTGCAGCGGCGGGTGGCCGGCCTGCTGGGCCGCAAGACCGGGGAGGGGTTCTATCGCTACGCCGACGGCAAACCCCAGCCGGTGCCGCCGCCCGAGCCGCCGTCGGGGCCGGACCTGCCGATTTGGGTCAGCCGCACCCGGCCGGCCCTGGCCGATCCGGTGATCCGGATCCTGGAGCGGGAGGGGGCGCTGCTGAGCCAGGAGCCAAGCCCGCCCGCCAATGCCGTCCTGGTGGTCACCCCCCTGGGCACCGACGCCAGTTCGGAGGCCGCCGACCAGGGCCTGGACGCGACCCGGGTGGTCGGCATCGACGCCCTGTTCGGCCTGGACAGCCGCCGCACGATCATGACCACCCCGATCACGACCGCCGAAGCGCAGGATGCCGCCATGGCCGCCTTCGGCCGGGATGGCACCCCGTCCGAACGGGTGCGGGATTCGGCCGGCCTGGTGGCCCAGCGGGTGATCGCCCATATCGTCAATGTCGGCTGTGAGATCGCCCAGCAGCGCATTGCCGAGCCCGCCACCCTGGATACGGCGGTGGTCTTGGGCCTGGGGTATCGGGAGGGACCGTTGGCCATGGGCGACCGGATCGGTGCCGCGACCGTCCTGGACATCCTGCGCAATCTGCACGCCCTGACCGGCGATCCCCGCTACCGGCCCAGCCCGTGGCTGATGCGACGGGCACGCCTTGGCGTGCCGCTGACCACCCCGGAGCCGTGACGGCTTTAACAGGAGTCCCCGCTATGCTGGACGCCTACATCTACGACGGAGCACGCACCCCGTTCGGCCGCCATGCCGGGCAACTGGCACCGGTGCGCCCGGACGACATGCTGGCCCATGTCCTGAAGACGGTGATCGATCGGGCCGGGCTGCCGCGCGACGCCTATGAGGACGTCATCGCCGGGTGCACCAATCAGGCGGGGGAAGATGCCCCGAACATCGCCCGCCACGCCGGGCTGCTGGCCGGCCTGCCGATCCAAACCGCCGGGCAGACGGTCAACCGCCTGTGCGGCAGCGGCCTGGCCGCCATCGCCGATGCCGCCCGGGCCGTGACCTGCGGGGAGGGGCAGGCCTATCTGGCCGGCGGGGTCGAGAGCATGAGCCGGGCGCCGTTCGTGATGGCCAAGGCGGACAAGCCTTTCTCCCGGGAGTTCCGCATGTTCGACAGCACCATCGGCGCCCGGTTCCCCAATCCGCGCGTCGAGGGCCAGTTCGGCGCCGACACCATGCCCGAGACCGGCGATAACGTCGCCCAAGACCTGCAAATCACCCGGGACGCCGCCGACGCCTTCGCCGAACGGTCGCAAAGCCGCTATGAGGCCGCCCGCGCCGACGGCTTCTTCGCGGGCGAATTGGTTCCGGTGGAGATCCCCCAGGGCAAACGCCAGCCGCCCGTGACCATGGACGCGGACGAGCACCCGCGCCCCGGTACCGGGCGGGACCAGTTGGCCAAGCTGAAGCCGCTGTTCGAGGGCGGCGTGGTCACCGCCGGCAACGCCTCGGGCGTCAATGACGGGGCGGCAGCCCTGGTGGTCGGCGGCCGCGCGATCGGGGATAAGGCCGGTGTCGCACCCCGGGCGCGGATCCTGGCCGCCGCCGTGGCCGGGGTGCCGCCCCGGGTGATGGGGCTGGGGCCGGTGCCGGCCTCCCAGAAGGCGTTGGAGCGGGCCGGGCTGGGTCTCGCCGACATGGACGTCATTGAAATCAACGAGGCCTTCGCCAGCCAAGTGCTGGGCTGTGTGAAGCAGATGGGCCTTGATGCCGGAGACGCGCGCCTGAACCCCAATGGCGGCGCGATCGCGGTCGGTCACCCGCTGGGCGCGTCCGGCGCCAGGCTGGCCCTGACCGCGATGCGGCAGTTGGAGCGGGCCCAGGGCCGCTACGCCCTGGTCACCATGTGCATCGGCGTCGGCCAAGGCATCGCGGCGGTTTTGGAGCGCTTGGACGGCTGACGAGCCTACAACGCCTTGCGCAGGTCCGGGTTGACCGGTGCCGGAACCGCCATGATGTGGCCTTTTCGGGCGCGGCACCGCCGGCCATGGCGTGCCAAACGGCCAGGAACCGCAGCGCCGGATGGTCGGTGTCCAAATCCCCCGCCGTCAGCGGGGCCGCCGGCGCGTCACAGATGGACTGGAACCGGTTCGACCGGGGGTCGAACGTCACCTTCGAGCACCCAGTTGGGGAAAAACAATCCGGCAACACAGCGTCAGACCCAAGGACCCATCCCAGAACGCCCCCGAGACGCGGGGCATCCGTTGGATTTAAGTTCGATATTTGTCGAAAATTTTACAAATGACTCATGGAAGCGCAACACATTCCGAAATCATAGTGTCTTCGGTCACCGGTTTTGCACTGATCAATCCAAAAACAGATACTTTTGCAGCAGACATTCATTCCCAGTTTTTTGGGCTCAAGGGGACCGACATCTGAAATTTCTGCAAGTAATTTTTTGGTTTAGCCACCGTCATGGCCATGGGCGAACCGGTGTTGCCTGCCCGCTACTTGCTAAATCGAGCCCCGCAGGTCCGGGTCGACAGGGGCGGGCACCACCATGACGAAATCGACTGCATCCCCCTCACCGAGAAACGGGTAGAACCCGACATCGACCGTGGTGCTGAAGTCGCTGGCGCTGACGGCGGCGGCCCGGATATGGGCGTGCGCCGGCGTCTGGCTGTCGCGCACCGCGGTCAAGATGGCCTTGCGGCTTTCGTAGCAGGGGCCGACCACGATCTCATCCAGATAGCGCCGGCTGATGTCGCCATTGGTCAAAACGGCACAGGCCGAGCCTTGCACGCGGATGAAGAACCGTGGATCAGTGCCCGCGCCCTGGAATTCCAGCAGCATCAGCCACCGCAGCAGGGGAGGGGCCAAGCTGGGGCAAAACGCCCGCCGGTCGGGCGGGGCGCCATCGGCCAGACCATGCCACACCACGCCGAACACCCGGGCCGGATGGTCGGGCGCAATGGTGGTGACCGCGGTTGGCTGCACGGGTGCGTCGCAGATCGAGCTATACTGTCCCCGCCAGGATCGGCCACGCCGCCCCGGCGGGATGTCGCATGTCATGCTTGGTCCCCTCATCACGCCCCAAGGGTACTTCCGTATGTAGCTTGGCCGCTAGCGATAGCAAGCCGGTGATTAACGTTTGATGTCTAAGGAATCCGATTTGCCATGAGCGCTCTGTCCGTTCCGATTGATGTGGGGGCCGGTCCGCCCGTGGTGATCCTGCACGGCCTGTTCGGCCAAGGCCGCAACTGGGCCAGCATTGGTGCCGCCATGGCGGAGGGGGCCGAGGGCGTGGCCTTCCGGGTGATCGCGCCGGATTTGCGGGGGCACGGGGCATCGCCGTGGCGGCGTCCGTTGACCTATCCGGAGATGGCCCAGGACATCGCGGAGTTGATCGAAACCACCCTGGCGCCGCCGATTGACCTGGTCGGGCACAGCATGGGCGGCAAGGTCGCCATGACCCTGGCCCTGACCCGGCCGGAGTTGATCCGGCGCCTGGTGGTGGCCGACATCGCACCGGTGCGGTCCGAGCCGACCGTGGCCCGCTATGTCGAGATCCTGCGCCGCGTCGAACTGGCCGGCATCCGGCGCCGGTCGGACCTGAGTGCACGCTTGGCCGACCAGATTCCCGAAGCCGGCATCCGGGCGTTCCTGGCCCAATGTCTGTCGGTCACTGGGGGTGCGGCCCGTTGGACCACCGACCTGGACGGCATCGCCCAATCGATCGAGGCGATCCTGGAATTCCCCGATCTGGGCGCCGATGTCCGGTTTGACGCGCCCGTGCTGGTGATCTCGGGCGCCAGGTCCGCCTATGTCACCGCGGACACCAAGCTCAGTTTTGATCGGTATTTCCCCCGGGTCCGGCATCTTTCGGTCAAGAATGCCGGGCATTGGGTCCATTCGGACCAGCCGGCGGTGTTCGTGGCGGCACTGCGCCGGGCGCTGTCGCGGCGGTAAAGAAATCTCAACCTTGCGCCGGTAGGACAGGCTGGTTTGGCGCCCGGCCCGTGGGGCTTGGCGCGGCCGGACCCACGAGGGCGAAGAGTCCGTTTGAGGGTAGGGAGATGTGTATGCGGTTCCGTGACGCGAAATATTCGATCGGCGATATCGTTCGTCACCGGGTGTTCCCGTTTCGGGGAGTGGTGTTTGACGTCGACCCGATCTTCGACAACACCGAGGAATGGTATCAGTCGATCCCCGAAGACGTGCGCCCCAGCAAGGACCAGCCCTTCTATCATTTGTTCGCGGAGAATGATCAGGGTCCGTACATTGCCTATGTGTCCGAACAAAACTTGCTGCCCGACGCCGATAACGGCCCGGTCGGCCATCCGGATATCCCGGAAATGTTCGCCGGCATGGAAAACGGCCGCTACCGGATTTCGGGCGATTTGTTGCCGCTGAATTGACCGGCTGCCCGGCGCGGCGGCGGGACCTGTCCGTCTGAGCTGTTGCATCCTTGCATAGCTTACCGGAAAATCATTCTAATCAGGGCACAGCGCGGGACTCGCGACCGCGCAGCGCTTATCTTTGGCGTCATTGGGTGCGGACTGTTCACGGGATGGCCTCCATTCGCGGGTGGGACGACACTCCCGTGTGACCGGCGCCATAGCGCGAAGGCGCGGGGATCGGGCAGAGTAACCAATGGTTGATCGGAGGGGTGACAGCACAATGGGGCGCGCGGGCCGGTTTCATCAGCGCATCCGTCCGCGTGGCTACGGCCTGCGGGTGGCCGGTGTGCTGTGCGCCCTGGCCCTGGTGCCCGCGGCCCTGCTGCCCCTGACCCCGACCGCCCTTGCCGAAGAGGGTGCCTGGGTGGTCGGCGGTGCCGGCCAGTCCAAACCGGTCCGCACCGGCCTGTTTCCCGTGGCGGAGTTCCCCACCCCCCCGGCGGCGGACCAGGCGGATGCGGGCGACCGCGGGCTGGTGTCCGGCTTTTCCGCCCGGGACGCCTTGGACGGGTTCGCCCAATCGGCGCCCGCGGCACCGGTGGTTTTGGACGACGGCACGGAGTTGACCTTAGGCGGCGGCGCGTTTTCCGTCTCCGCCCCGTTGAGCGCCCGGGACCGGGTATCGGTCTCCGCCGGCGGGCCGTTGCGCCTGGGCGCGCCCGGGCATGGCGCGGGTCTGGCCGATGCCGCCGTGGATCCGACGGCGTTGACCAACCCCTATGCGGGCTTCGGCGCCGCCGGCGCCAGTGCCGGGGTCAGCCATGATCTGGGCGATCGGGGCTCGGTGGGCGTCACCACCTTCAACGGCGATGCCGCCGGCAGCGAGGGCGGGCAGAATTTCGGCGCCGTCGGGGAATACACCGTCGGCTTGGGCAGCACCGATATCGCGGTCAGCTTCGGCACCGTGCGGGAGACGGACACCGTGCTGGGCGATGCCGATGCCGCGGCCCCGGCCGATGACGCCGTGACCACGGGTTTCGCGGGCCTGCGCTTTTCCACCCGCCTGACCGACCGCGTGGCCCTGTTCGGCAGCGTCTACCAAGGGGTGACCGGTGCCGGCGACCAGGCCGGGGAGATCGGCGGGCCGGTGCGCAGCGAAAGCTACAGCGTCGGGCTGGCCGGCAACCGGCTGCTGACGGGTGGTGACCGCATTGGCTTCGTGATCAGCCAGCCCTTGCGCCTGTCGGCCCCGGCACCGGGGGAGGACGGGGTGGACCCAAGCGCCTTCGACCGGGAGATTCGCTTGCAGGCGTTCTACAACACGCCCCTGGGCGATGTGGCGTCCTTCGGCGTCGGCGGCATTTACCGGCTGAACCCGGACCATGACGCCGAGGCGCAAGATGACGCCAGCGCCCTGATCCGGTTCAATTTCAAATTCTGATCGGACCTCCCATGGCGGAGCAGGACGCGGACGGTGGGGCGTCGGCCGAAGATCCGCTGGCGGCCGCGATCCTGGCGGCGGCCGCCGGCGGCCCCGTGGCTCCGGACACGGTGGCACGGGCGTTCTTCGAGCAGCGCCGCCGCCCGGCGGACCCCCCCGATGCCTGGCGCCGGTACCTGGCCCCGGTCAAGCAGCAGGCCCTGGCCCTGGCCCGGGCCGGGCGGCTTCATATCTTGCGCAAAGGGGTGGTCGTCCCGCCCGAGGACGCCAAGGGGCTGATCAAATACAGCCTGGCTGACCGGCACGCTTGACAGACCGCGCCCGCGACCGTCCCCATGGGTGTCTTGGTGGAGACATGGCGGGAGGGTAGGGTGCGGCGACGTGCGACGGCGGTGATGATCGGTCTGGCCTTGGGCTTGGCCTGGGCCTTGGACGCGGATGCCAAGGCGACGCGGATCGAAACCGACGATCTGACCACCATCGAGCCCATCGCCCGGGAGATGGCGGATGCCTACGGCCCTGGCCAGGTCCTGGTGGTGTTCGATATCGACAACACGCTGTTGACCATGGGCCAGGACTTGGGCAGCGATGCCTGGTTCAACTGGCAGGCCGGGCTGGTCGGCCGGGACCCGCTGCCCGCCCAGGCGGCCGCGGCCGATATGGCCGGGCTGCTGGAGGCGGCCTACGCGCTGTTCGCCCTGTCCGACATGGTGCCGACCCAAACGCCGGTGCCGACCATGCTCGACCGGCTGGAAGGCAATGGCTTTCCGGTCATGGCCCTGACCGCCCGCGGGCCGGAGGCCAGGGACGTCACCTTGCGCGCGCTGCGCGACGACGGCATCGAGTTCAGCTCCGCCCCCGGCTGCGTGGCGCCGTTGTGCGGCGACGGCGTGCACATTCCGCGCGGCCGAATCCAAGCCGCTGCCCGCCAGCGCCTGGACGTGTTCGAGCGCCAGCGCCTGGGCATCGACGGACCCCGGCGCGATGCCAGCTACGGCCGCGGCGTGTTGATGGCCAACGGACAGAACAAGGGTGCGATGCTGCGCCTGTTCCTGCAGTCCATGCCCACCGGCCAATCGGTGATCGGCATCATCTTCGCCGATGACGGCTTGCGCAACATCGAGGCGGTGGAGGCCGCCTTCCGGGAAGGGCCGATTGATGTGCGCACGGTCCACTACACCCGGTTCCAGGCGGAAGAAACGGCGTTCATGGCCGATGAGGCCCGGCTGCAAGCGACGGCCGAGGCCTGGCGCGCCCTACAGGGGCCGGTCTGCGCCAGCTTCGGCACCTTCTGCCCCCCCGCCGATCCGCCCACGCCCCCCTAGGCCCAGGCCGGCCAGACAGCACCGCCCGGGCCGGACGTCACCGGTCGCCGCCGGCGCCGGTCCCGCGCGGCGGTTCGGGCGCGCAGAACAACAGGTACAGCTCCTGCAGGATCGGCAAGGCCCGGCTGTCGGCCAGGCGGTAATACAGGGTGGTGCCGTCCCGCCGGGCGGTAATCAGCCCTTCCTGGCGCAGCCGGCCCAGATGCTGGGACAGGTTGGACGGGCCGGTGCCCAGCCGCGCCAACAGCTCCGACACGCTCCGCTCCCCCTCGATCAGGGTGCACAGCACCATCAGCCGGTGGCCGTTGGCCAATGACTGCAGGAACCGGGCGGCGGCTTGGGCCTTGTCGGCCATTTGGGATGGATCCAGCCCGGCCAGATCGGGTGGCGTCGGGGGCGATGGCGTCGGCGGCGATGTGGGCGCGGGCATGATCGAGACCGGTCACTGATTCGTAATTCATTGAATATTGAAATAAGGGGCTTTCCGCCCTATATCAATCCTGGTCGTCATCAGGGAGGCTCGCCATGACCCCGTCACCCCAGGTGCATGCGTTTTTTGATCCCATGTCCAAGACCTTCAGCTATGTGGTCCATGCCGCCGGGGACCGGCATGCGGCCGTGATCGATTCCGTGCTGGATTTCGATCCCGCCTCCGGCCGCCCCGGGGCCGAGGCCGCCGCCCGGCAGATCGGATTCGTTTCGGACCATGCCCTGGCCGTCGAATGGGTCCTGGCAAC
>CAYNRD010000061.1:0-9244 GCA_964399515.1 uncultured Mycobacteriaceae bacterium
GCCGCCTCCAGCGCGTCCACCGCCAGCACCCCAATGCCGCCGCCATTGGTGATGATGCCCAGCCGGTCGCCCTTGACCCGGGTGCCCCGGGCGATGGTCTCCACGGCGTCGAACAGCTCCGGCAGGCTGTCGACGCGCAACATGCCGGCCCGCCGGAACGCGGCGTCATAGACCCCATCCGAACCCGCAATCGCCCCCGTGTGGGAGGCCGCGGCCCGGGCCGCGGCATCGCCCCGGCCCGACTTGATCACGATGACCGGCTTGGACCGGGCCGCCAGACGGCCGGCCGACATGAACTTGCGCGCGTCGGTGATGCTTTCCACATACATCAGGATGGCGCTGGTGTTGCCGTCCAGCGCCAGATAATCCAACAGGTCGCCGAAATCGACATCGCCCATGTCGCCCAGGCTGACGATGTGGCTGAAGCCGATGCCCCGATGGGTCGCCCAGTCCACCACCGAGGTGGCGATGGCCCCGGACTGGGTCAGGAACGCGATGCCGCCCGGCCTGGGGTGCATGTGCACGAAGCTGGCGTTCAGGCCGATCGGCGGCACCATCACGCCCACGCAGTTCGGGCCCACGATGCGCAGCAAATGGGGTTTGGCCGCCGCCAGCATGCGGTCCATCAGGGCCTGGCCGGCGGCATCGCCGCCTTCCCCGAACCCGGCGGTGATCACCACCGCGGCCTTGGTGCCGCGCCGGCCGAGCTGATCGATCAGATCCGGCACCGTGGCGGGTGGGGTGCAGATCACCGCCAGATCCGGCGTGATCGGCAACTCCGCCACGCTTGGATAGGCCAGGGCCGAGGCGACCGAGGGATGCTTGGGGTTGACCGGCATCACCGGGCCGTCGAACCCGGCGCTGAACAGGTTGCGGGCCAGCACCTGGCCGACGCTCTGCGGTCGGTTCGAAGCTCCGATCACCGCCACCGAGCGGGGCTTGAACAGCTTTTCAAGATTGCGGATCGACATCTTTCCCCCAACGGACCGCCGTTACGCTGCAACGCAGCATAACCGATTCAGATCCGACGCGGTGAAAAATCAGCCCGCTTACTTTATCCCGGGCTCGGTCCAGCCCACACCCTTTTCCGTCGCCAGGGCCAAGCCGTTGGTGATGAACTCCTCCGCCTCGTGCCGCTCGCCCCAGCCCAACAGCTCGGTCCATTTGCCCCGCTCAAGGTCCTTGTAGTGCTTGAAGAAGTGGGAGATCTGCTCCCGCAGGATCGCGCGGATGTCGGTGTAGTTGGCGATGTTGTCGTAATAGGGGATCAGTTTCTCATGGGGCACGGCGACGATCTTCTCATCGATGCCGCCCTCATCCTTCATCTTCAAGACCCCGACCGGCCGGGCCCGGATCACCGCGCCGGGCACCACCGGGTGGTTGGACAGCACCAGCACGTCCACTGGATCGCCATCGCCGGACAGGGTATGGGGGATGAACCCGTAATTGCCCGGATAGCGCATGGCCGTGTGCAGGAAGCGGTCGACGAACACGGCCCCTGACTCCTTGTCCAGCTCATACTTGACCGGGTCGCCGCCCATGGGGTTTTCGATCACCACATTGATGTCGTTGGGCGGGGCCTTGCCCGGGCTGATCTTGAGCAGGTCCATGGCGTGATCCTTTCCGTCGGGTGGCGGCCGGCCGGGCCCGGACGGACCCTGGTCACCGGTGCCGCAGCGTCGCCAGGGTTTGGCGCAATTGCTGGGGGTCGATGGGCTTCTGGACCGTGGCGCTGATCCCGGCCAGGGGCGTATCGCGCAGCAGGAGGTCCCGCCGGCTGCCCGTGCACAGCACCACCGGTATTTCCGGATAGAGGGTTTCCAGCCGGGCGGCAAGCTCATGACCGGCCATGGGCGCCATCACCTGGTCGGTCAGCACCAGGCCGATCGCCCCGTCCGCCTCGGCCAGCATTTCCAACGCCTCGCCGCCAGACCCGGCGGTGACCGCCGCGTAGCCGAACCGCTCCAGGGTTTCGGCGATGGCGGCGGCGGTGTCATCCTGGTCATCGACCACAAGTGCTATGGTGCCCGGCGCGGGCCGGAACGCGGCACCGGCCGCCGCCGAGGCTGCGGGCGCCGGCATCGCCGAGGGTGCCGGCAGGGCCCCCGACTGGCGCGGCAGGACGATCTCAAGCCGGGTGCCCAGCCCGGCCCCGGTCTCGACCCCGATGGCGCCGCCATGGGACCGGATGGTGCCCAACAGCATGGCCTGGCCCAACCCGCCGCCGAATTGCCGGCCGTCCGGGCACCCGGGCGGCGCGAAGAACGGCTCGAACATATGGCGGGCCTGATCGGCCGGCATGCCGGCACCGTCATCCTCGATCACCAGGCGCAGCGTCGCCCGATCGGGATCGACCGAGCCCAAGGTGACCGTGGCGCGGCCTGGCTGGGCCGGGGTGTCCCTGGAGCCGCCCGTGCCTTCGGTCAGCGTCACCGCCACCCGGCCATGGGTGCCGGCGGCATCGATGGCCGTGCCCAGGGCCTGGTCCACCGCCTGGCGCAACGCTCCGGACGCCCCCAGGGTCATGTGGGGCGATCCGGTAGGGGCCGTGAACGCCAGGGTCACGCCCGGTGGCGCCGGTGCCTGGTCGACCGCCTCGGCCACCAGGGCCGCCAGATCGACCCTATGGTGCGGCTCGGCCGAGGGTTGGCTGTAGGCCAGCAATTGGCCGATCATGTCCTGGGCGCGGCCCGCAGCGGTGGCGATGTTGCGGGCAAAGCCGTGCTGCAGGCTGGCGGGATCCAAATCCTCACACAGCAGGTGGGCATTGCCCAGGATGGCGCCCAGGATGTTGTTGAAATCATGGGCCAGGCCGGCGGCCAGCCGGGCCAGGGCTTCGGTGGTTGGATCCGCTGGCTCCGGGCCGGGGCCGGCGGGCTCCGTCACGCCACCCCCGCCGCCATGGCGTTCAGCACCGCCTGGGTGCGGTTCTTGGCGTCCAGCTTGCGGCACAGGGACCGGACATGCAGCTTGATGGTCACCTCTTGCAGGTCCAGGTCCCGGGCGATTTCCTTATTGGACTGACCCTTCATCAGGCAGTGCAGCACTTCCTTTTCCCGGCGGGTCAACGACGCGGTGATCCCCGCCGGCAGGGTCGGATCGCCCGCCTCCACCTCATGATAGCCATGGGCGGGCAGGAAGGGTTCGCCCGCCAGCACCAGCGACAGGGCGCCGGACAGGGCCTGGGCGGGCAAGGTCTTGGGCAGGAAGCCGTCGGCCCCCTTGCGGATCGCCTGGTCCACATCCTCCCGGCTGGCCAGCCCGCTCATCAGCACGATGCGCGCGTCCGGCAGGGCGGCCCGGGCGCGCTCGACGCCGGCCAGCCCGTCCATGCCCGGCATCCGGAAATCCAGGATCACCAGGTCCGGGGTCATGTCCATGGTGCTTGCGGTCTGCAAGGCCTCGTCCAAAGACCCGACAGCGTGCACCACGGCGTCGGAAATTTGCCGTTCGATCATTTGGCGCAAGGCATCACGAACCAAAATATGGTCATCGGCCAGGATGATGTGCATGACCTTCTCCACTCTTGGCGTCTTCATGCCGGACCCTGGTGCTCCCGTCCCAAAGGGCGTTTCGCCGTGGGGTGGGTGAACCAGCCGGTTTCACCACCCAGGTAGCAATCGCCATACCAAATCTCACGAATCCGTGATCACCCCCACTATACTGGCAACAAGTATACGGAAGGTTGCCGCCGCAGGCTGCCATGACCCCCGGCCCCATTTCCAGTGCCCAGCCCCAGGGGCAGCACCCCCAAGTTAAGATATCGCCTTCGCCCGCCACCATTGTGCCTTGAATCCGATTGATTCTTCATCAATAGGCATAGGCCATGGCACAGCGACGGCCCCCGAAGGTAACCCACCATCGCGACCCCGGTGACAGCCCCGCCGCGGCCGTGACGGCGCGCCTCGGCGTCAAGCCTTCCCCGGCCAAGCCGACCCCGGCCAAGGCCGGTGCCGCGAAACCGCGCCGGGCCCCGGGCCTGGGTCCCAAAACCGCCGATGCGGGGCCAAAGGCATCGGCCGGACCCCGCCGGACCCCAGCCCGCGCGGCGCGGGCCAAAACCGCCCGCACCCGCCGTGGCTGGCTGTTCGCAGCGCTGAAATGGTCGGCGGTGGCGGCGATCTGGCTGGTGATTTTGGGCATCGGCGGGCTGGTTTACGTGGCCCATGACCTGCCGCCGGTCGATCAGGTGCAGGCGTTGGAACGGCGGCCGACCATCGTGATGGTGGACCGGACCGGCGCCGAATTCGCCCGGGGCGGCGATGTGGTCGGCGCCCCCGTGGACAGCCGCCGCCTGCCCCGTCATGTCACCGACGCCGTGGTCGCGATCGAGGACCGGCGGTTTTTCTGGCATCCGGGCGTGGACCCGATTGGCATCGCCCGGGCGGCCCGGGCCAATTGGCAAGCCGGGCGCACGGTCGAGGGCGGCTCGACCATCACCCAGCAGTTGGCGAAATTGCTTTTTCTAACCCCGGACCGCACCTTGCGTCGCAAAATGCAAGAAGCGGTGCTGGCCCTGTGGCTGGATGCACGATATTCCAAGCATGAGATCCTGTCCGCCTATTTGAACCGGGTCTATCTGGGAGCCGGCACCTATGGGCTGGACGCGGCGGCCCGCACCTATTTCGGCGTGCCGGCGGCGGGGCTGTCCGTGCGCCAGGCGGCGGTTCTGGCCGGCCTGTTGAAGGCGCCGTCCAGCCTGTCGCCGTTCCGGGACCCGGCCGCGGCCAAGGCCCGGTCCGACCTGGTGTTGGACGCCATGGTGCGTTTTGGCGCCTTGACCGGGGCCGACCGGGCTGCGGTGCCGGCGGAACTGGGCCTGGTCGACGCCGCCCGCCACCGCCAGGCCGGATATTTCCAGAACTTCGCCCGGGACCAACTGCCGGACCTGGGCGGCACGGGCGACCGCATCGTGACCACCAGCCTGGATTTGCGCCTGCAGCGCCTGGCCGAAACCGTGGTCGCGGCGGCCATGGCGGACATCCGGGCCCAAGGCGGCGACCAGGCAACCCTGGTGGCCCTGGACCCCAATGGCGCGGTGCGGGCGATGGTCGGCGGCGCGGATTTCGCCGCCAGCCAGTTCAACCGGGCCGTCCAGGCCCGGCGCCAGCCCGGCTCCGCGTTCAAGCCGCTGATCTATCTGGCCGGATTGGAGCATGGCCTGCGCCCGACCGACCTGGTCGATGACCGGCCCTTCGAACGGGCGGGCTGGGCGCCGCGCAATTTCGACGCCGGCTTCCGGGGGGCCGTGCCCCTGCATGAGGCGCTGCGCCACAGCTTGAACCTGCCCGTCGTGCACCTGCTGGACCGGGTTGGCATCGACGCGGTGATCGGCCTCAGCCGGCGGTTCGGCCTGGCCGTGGCGTTCGACCGCAACGATTTGTCGGTCGCCCTGGGCACGGCGGCGGTCTCCCCCTTGGATATGGCGCGGCTGTATGCAGGCTTCGCCAATGGCGGCCAGGCGGTGTTCGCCCGGGCGATCGACCGGGTCGCGGATCGGGACGGCACCGTGCTTTGGCAGGCGGCCGACCAGGACCCCATCAACGCGGCACGGCCGCACCATGTCCGGCAGCTGAACGGCATGCTGGCCGCAGTGATCGGGCAGGGTACCGCCCAACAGGCCCGGATCGGGCGGCCCGCCGCCGGCAAGACCGGCACCACCCAGGACCACCGGGATGCCTG
The DNA here is from genome assembly GCA_964399515.1 of uncultured Mycobacteriaceae bacterium. Taxonomy (GTDB): domain Bacteria; phylum Pseudomonadota; class Alphaproteobacteria; order DSM-16000; family Inquilinaceae; genus CAYNRD01. The sequence continues at coordinate 5,683 of CAYNRD010000061.1, forward strand.
GTTCATCGGCTTCACCGCCGATCTGACCGTGGCGGTCTGGGTCGGCCGGGATGATGGCGGGCCGACCACGCTCAGCGGCGGCGGCGTGCCGGCGCAAATCTGGCGGGCGTTCATGACCCAAGCCCATGGCGACAGCCCGCCCCGGCCGATCCCCATGGACCAGCCCTGGCTGGACCCGGACCCGGCGGTGGTCGCCGCCCGCCCGGCCCCCGTGGCCCGCGCGACCCCGGACGGCGCGGACATCGCGGCCGCGCCGGAGGCGGGCTCGGGCCGTACCCTGACCGGCTTCCTGCGCCGGCTGTTAGGCGACGACGACGGCGCGTGACCTTACGGCCGGGTCAGCGCCCCCGGGCGAGGTCCCGCACCAGGCCGGCCACCGCTGCCTCGATCAAATCGAGGGTGCGCTCGAACGCGGCTGGCCCGTCGTAATAGGGGTCGGCCACCTCCGGCGTTCCTAGATCGGGCGCCCAGCCCATCACCAGGGCCAGCTTGTGCCGGTGTTCGGGCGGGCAGCGGGCCTCCAACCCGCGCAGATGGCCCCGGTCCATGGCCAAAAGCCGGTCGAAGACCTCGAAATCCGCGTCCGACAGCTGGCGGCCGCGCAGTTCCGACAGGTCATGGCCGCGCCGGGCGGCGTGGTCCTGGCTGCGCGGATCGGGCGGGTTGCCGACATGCCAGGCCTCCAGCCCGCAACTGTCCACCGTCACCCGGTCGGCCAGCCCGGCGCGGGCCAACGCCTGGCGGGCGATCGCTTCGGCGGTTGGCGACCGGCAGATGTTCCCGGTGCACACGAACAGAATTTTCATCTCGTCTTTCCCATGCAGAAAGGGATAGGTGAAGGCACCGATCCGCAAAGCCGATGGCCCCGCATGCTGCCCCGGACCCTGACCCGCGAAAGCCCGATCGTGATCCTGACCGGTGCCGGCATCTCCAAGGAATCGGGGCTGGACACCTTCCGGGACAAGGACGGGTTGTGGTCCCGGGTCCGGCTGGAGGATGTGGCGACGCCGGAAGCCTTCGCCCGGGACCCGGCCCGGGTGCAAGACTTCTATAACGGGCGTCGGCGCGGCTTGCTGGATCCGGCCATCCGGCCGAACCCTGCCCATGGCGCGCTTGCCCGCCTGCAGCGGGACTGGGCCGGGCCGGTCCTGCTGGTGACGCAGAACATCGATGACCTGCACGAGCGGGCCGGCGCCGACCTCGACCAATTGGTCCACATGCATGGCGAGTTGCTGAAGGCCCGGTGCCTGGCCACCGGCCAGGTCTTTGACTGGCGGGAGGATCTGGGGCCGGACAGCGTCTCCCCGGCGTCGGGCCAGGCGGGCGGCCTGCGCCCGCACATCGTCTGGTTCGGGGAAATGCCCTTCCAGATGGAGCGGATCTACGCGGCCTTGGCCGAGTGCGCCCTGTTCCTGTCCATCGGCACGTCGGGCAATGTCTATCCCGCCGCCGGCTTCGTGCGCGAATGCCGGCCCGATTTCGGCGGTGCCGGGGACGCGATGTGCGTGGAACTGAACCTGGAGCCCAGTGAGGGGGCGGCGCTGTTCCACCGGTCCTGGCACGGTCCGGCCAGCCAGGTGGTGCCGGACTTCGTCACCCGGCTGCTGGACGAGGCGGCATGAGCGCGGCGGGCGGCCTGCCGGCGCTGCTGGCGGAGATCCGCGCCTGCCGCCACTGTGCGGCGCATCTGCCGCTTGGGCCGCGGCCGGTGCTGCGCGCCCGCCCGACCGCCCGCATCGCCATCATCGGCCAAGCGCCGGGCACCCGGGTGCATGCCAGCGGCATCCCCTGGGATGACCCGTCCGGCGACCGGTTGCGGGCGTGGCTGGGGCTCGACCGGGACCGGTTCTACGATGACCGGCTGATCGCGATCGTGCCGATGGGGTTCTGCTATCCCGGCGTGGCGCCGTCGGGCGGCGACGCACCGCCCCGGCCGGAATGCGCGCCCCTGTGGCATGACCGGGTGTTCGAACACTTGCCGGACCTGGACCTGATCCTGCTGGTCGGCCAGTATGCGCAAAAGCGCTATCTGGGCCGCGGCCGCAAGGCCAGCCTGACCGAAACCGTACGGGCGTACGAGGCATACGGGCCGCGTTACCTGCCTTTGCCCCATCCCAGTTGGCGCAACACGGCCTGGATCAAGAAGAACCCCTGGTTTGGGGAGGTTCTGGACGTGTTGCGTGCCCGGGTGGCCCGGCTGGTCCCAGGGCCGTGCAATCATGCCGGGATCGGAACGACCTGACCCCGGACCACTCCACAAGCGGAAAGATCGACACCATGGTTGAAAAACTGTCCGATGCCGCCCGCGCCGCGGCGCTCGCCACCCTGGATGGCTGGTCCCCGGTCGAGGGCCGGGACGCGATCACCAAGACCTTCCGGTTCCAGGATTTCAACGAAGCCTTCGGGTTCATGGCCCGGGCGGCCCTGAAGGCGGAGACGTTGGACCACCATCCGGAATGGTCGAATGTCTACCGCACGGTGGAGGTCACCTTGTCCACCCATGACGCCGGCGGGCTGACCGAGCTGGACATTCAACTGGCCAAGTTCATGGATGGGGCGGCCGGCTAACGGCGATCAGCGGCGCCGGCCGCGATCAGCGGCGGGTCTTCGATCCGGTCCCGGATCCAGGACAGGATGTCACCGCGCGGCTGATCGGCGGCCAGATCCCGCAGCAGCATGTGATAGCCGTCCGGGTAGGTCTTGCGGGCGATCGGCCCCTGGTCCGGCAGTTGGGCGAACAGGGCTTGCCGGGGCTCCTCGGGCACCAGGTCCTCGTTCTCGCCATACAGGATCAGGCTGTCCTCGGTCAGGTGTGGCACCGCCTCCAATGCGTCACCCATCAAGGTCACCAGGCCGTCCACGGCATCGACCCGGGTGCCCTTGATCGCCAACGGGTCCTCCCACAATTCGCGCAGCACGTCGCGGTTGTCGGTGGGCGTGACATCGACGCTTTCTCCGGTCAGCCGCCAGCCGGGTGCTATGGCGACCGCCAGGCTCAAGGCCCAGCGCTGATAGAAGGGCATGGTTTCGGGCGCCCACACCGCCGGGGCGGAAAAAATCGCGCCTCTGGCCAATTCGGCCAGGGCGCGGCCCTCGGCCCGCCGGCTGTCCAACGCCGCGAACAGCACGGCCCCACCCATGCTTTCGCCCAGCAGGAACACCGGTGTCTCCGGATACAGGTCCTTGACCAGCCGGGCCGCGACCCGCGCGTCCGAGACCATGGTTTGGGTGTCCGACCAGAACCCCGCCCCTTCGGTCTCCCCGAAGCCGCGCTGATCATACGCGTACACCGCCACACCGCCCGGCGCGAAGCTTTCGGTTGCCGGCCGGCGGAAGGCGTTCGAATAGTCGTTCATGCCGTGCAGCGCCAGGATCACCGCCTCGGGCTGCCCCTCGGGCAGCCAAACCCGGAACGGCAGCCGAAAGCCGTCGGCGGCGATCATGGCCAGCCCGCCGGGCTCGGCCACCAGGCGCGGCTCGGTCACCGTGTCGCCCATGGGCTGCAGGCGGGCGGCGCAGGCGCCCAACGCCACGACCGCCAGCCCCAAGCCCAAGGCCCAGC